>JAWOIM010000782.1:0-9072 GCA_046484685.1 Chloroflexota bacterium
AAAAAGAAGAAGAAAGTTCGTAATCGGTGTTCGGTAATCGGTGTTCGGTAGGTAATCGGATAACGGATAACGGATTACCGATAACGGATCACCGTTTACTCATAGCGAAAGCGCACGATGCCCACGGTGAGGAACAAGACGGTAAACCCCAGCAGCACCCCTACTTCGGGCAAAACGGCCGTTAACCCCAATCCCCGCGTAATAATGTCATGAAAGCCGGACATGGCCCAGGCCACCGGCGTCAGGCGGCCCACCGTTTGCAAAAACGGCGGCACCACTTCCAGCGGCCACCAGGCCCCACCCAGTGAGGCCAGCGATAGGACGATGACCGTGGCCAGGGCGTTGGCCTGGGCTGCGGTACGGGCCAGGGCGGCCAGCATCATGCCCAGGCTGGTGATGGCCAGGCCAAAGGCCACGACCATCAGCGCCAGGGCCAGGGGTGATTGGCCCCAGGCCACGCCAAACAAAAGCGCGCCGCAGATAATCAAAATGGCCATCTGTACCAGTCCGGTGGCCAGAATCCCCCCCATTTTGCCCAAAATGATCGTGGTTTTGTCGATAGGCATCACCATCAAACGGCGCAGCGTCCCCCTCTCTCGTTCCTGAATTAAAACGACCGCTCCCCCCATCATCAAAAACATAGCAAACATGACCATCATGCCCGGCGAAGATTGTTCAATGCCGTCGGGAATAGTTGTAGCTGCGGTGGCCAACCGGGTTTCCTGGTCGGCGCTAACGGCAATAGGCGGGTTGATCCAGGCAGCATGGGCCTGGATCAGGGCCTCATCCTGGAAACTGGTGCGGTCAACCCCGGCCTCGAAGAAACCGATACGCTGCAACAGATCGTCGGCAATGGCGGCGGCATCAACAGCGCCGGCCACTTGACCGGTGGCGGCCACGATGGCCTGCTGCGCCAGTTGAGCAGCGGCCGTTTGCTCGGGATTGGTGAGCAAATCCAGAGCCGCTTCCTCACCTGCCAGCAGCGATTGGCTAAAGGTGGCGGGGATAATGAGGGCGGCTACGGCCGTATCTGCCTCCACCGCCGCCACCGCTGCGGCCTCGTTAACCACCACCACATCCAGCGTGGCATTGGACTCTAACCGTTCCAGCAGCAGCGCCCCCAAACGGCCGTTGTCCTCGTTGGCCACCTGAATGGTCCAGGTGGTAGGCTGATCACCAGGAGCAAAGCCGATAGCCTGGCCAATCAGGTAGGTAAAGAGCAGCGGCATCAACAGTTGGGTGGCCAACACGCCCCGGCTGCTAAAGGTCGTCTTCAGATAAAGTCTGGCAATTTCAACTATATTTCCAATCATAATTATTCACCACAGAGGGCGCAGAGAGCGCAGAGAGCAACGTAAAACGTAATGCGTAACGTGGCGCAGCCACATCCAAAAGAGTTAACGCAAAGAGGCAAAGGGAGCAAAGGGGCAAAGAAAAAACAAAGCTTTGCTTCTCTATCCTTTGCGTCTTTGCTTTCTTCGCGGCCTTTGCGTCAAAAATTAACGGGCAATGCGGTGCCGGAAGCGCCAGAGGCCGAGCAGGAAGAAAACGAGGGCCATGGTGAGGAGAACGGCCGTTTCCAGCAGCACATCGCCCACGCTCCCTCCTTGCAGCGTCAGAATGCTAAAGCCATCCAGCCCCCAGCGGTTGATGGTCAGTTTGCTCAGCGTTTGCAGCCAGTCGGGGAAATTTTGGGCCGGGGCAAAATTGCCGCCCAGGGCGGCAAAGGTCAGCACCACCACCGAGCCAAGAATATTGGCCTGGGTGATATCGCGAGCAAAGGCGGCCACAAAGGTGCCCAAACTGGTAAAAGCGGCCACCACGGCCAGCGTCAGCAGCAGCAGTCCCAGCGGCGATTGGCCCCAGCGCAATTGAAAAATAAGGCTGGAGGCCACAATAAAGATGCCGAACTGAAGCAGCCCGGTCAGGAACGTACCGCCAATTTTACCCAGCAAAATCTCGCTGTGACCGGTAGGGGTCGCCTGCAGCCGGGCCAGCGTCCCCTCCTGCTCCTCATCCAAAATGGAGCGCGTGCCCTCAAACATGCTAAACATGAGAAACCGGTCCCGAAAGCGAATCAGGGTATCTTTCCAGGCAATTGTCCAAATTTTCATACGTCACTTTAATCTAAACCTCCGAGGTCTTTGAGACCTCGGAGGTTTTTTTCGTCCTCGTCGGGTTTTAGTCTCTTAGCGCCCGGCCGGTTAAATGTAAAAAGGTCGCTTCCAGGTTAGGTTCCTGGATTTCCAGGCGGTGGATGTGGCGGTCACTTTGGGCCAGGTGGGAGACGATGGCCGGTAGGGCGTCGTTGGCGCTGCCCGTTTGCAAAATAAGACGGCCGTTTTCACTGGAAGCCTGCGTGATTAGCGGCAGTTGGGCCAGTTCGGCCGCTACTGTTTCGCCGTCCTGCCCTTCGCCGACCAGGGCCAGGCGGATGGTGTCATATTCGCCTACCATCTCTGTCAGCTCTTTTTGCGTGCCCAGGGCGATCAACCGGCCGTGGTCAATGATGCCGATACGATCACTCAACTCCTGGGCCTCTTCCATGTAGTGGGTGGTGTAAAGGACGGTCAGCCCCTGCTCGTTGAGCGACTTGACCGTATCCAGAATGCGGCGGCGGCTTTGGGGATCAATGCCCACGGTCGGCTCGTCCATGTAGAGAATGCGGGGCTGGTGGATAAGGGCCACGGCGATATTGATGCGTCGCTTCATGCCGCCGGAGTAGGTTTCGACCTTGTCATCGGCCCGGTCGCTGAGGCCGGCAATCTGCAAAACGGCCGTCACCCGCTCGGCCAACGGCTGTCCGCGCAGCCCATACATTTTGCCCCAAAATTGCAGATTCTCCCGGGCCGTAATGCTCTCATAGAGGGCAATCTCCTGGGGCACGACGCCAATCACTTCTTTGACGGCTCCCGGCTGGCGGGTAATGGAACGACCGTCAACCAGAGCATCCCCGGCGCTGGGCCGCAGCAGGCAGCTTAACATAGAAATGGTCGTCGTTTTACCGGCCCCATTGGGACCCAGCAGGCTAAATATTTCCCCTTCCTTAATGGTAAAAGAAACGTCGGCAACGGCCGTAACGCCTTCCGGGGGATCATACTGTTTATGTAAATTTTGCACGTCAATGATAGCAGACATCAATTCTCCTGGGAATGAAGGAAGAAAGTAAAAAGTAAGAAGTGGAAAGTGAGAAGTAATAAAAATGACGGACGACCGACGACGGACGACGGATGACGCCCTTCCGTCTTCGGTCTTTCGTCCTCCGTCCTATTTTCACGCCTCACGCTTCACGCATCACGCTTCACGTTTCACGTTTTACGTTTTACGTTTTCCGTTCCACCCGGGTATACCAAAAACAAATTCTCCAGCACCAGCCGGGTATTGGCGTTGTGGTCTAACTGCCACAGGGCGCGGCGCGTTTCTTGCAGGCTGTGCAAAATCGCTTTTGGGGGCCAGCGCTGGGCCTGCTGCTGCAGGGTGGCCTGCTGGTCGATATTGGTGAGGGGCGCCAAACGGCCGTTACTTTCCCCATCCCCATAACTCAGCAGCAGCAAATCTCGCCACCAGCTCAGCCAGGTTTGCAGCAGGGGCGGAATCAGTTCCGGCTTGCTGGCCAGCCGGTCGGCCTGAGCAAAACGCACGCCCCGATTGCCGGCCAGGATCGTTTGCAACTGTTCCATTTTTTGGCTGCGCTCCGGCAGCAGGGACGGCTCTTGCGCCGCCTGGACGGCCCAGCCTAAACGGCCGTCGGCCAGGTGGGCCAACAAATGGGCGCGTTCGTCAGGGACGGCCCAACGAGTAATCAGGCTTTCTTCGATGAGGGCGGTGGGTAACGGCCGTAGGCCCACCGTGCGGCAGCGGGAGGTAATGGTATCCAGCAGCGTATCGGCATCGGTGGCCGTCAGCAGCAAAATAACGTTGCCGGGCGGCTCCTCCAGCGTTTTCAGGAAGGCATTGGCCGCATTCTGGTTGGCGGCATCAAAGCGTTTCAAAATGGCCACCTTGTAGCGTCCTTCATAGGCAGCCAGGTTCAAATCCCGCTGCAGTTCGCGGATGGCGTCAATTTTGAGCGAGAGGCTGCCCCGGCCGCTGACCTCCGGCTGCAGCAGGCGCACGTCGGGATGGCGGTCGCCGGCAATCAGCGTGCAGGCACGGCATTGGCCACAGGGGCGCTGCTCGGCCGCCGGGGCTTCACAGTTCAACGCCTGGGCAAAGGTGCGGGCCAGCGTCGTTTTGCCAATTTGGGCCGGCCCGGTAATCAAATAGGCATGGCCAATGCGCCGGTGGGCAATGGCTTCGCTGAGTAATTTGACGGCCCAATCATGGCCGATAATCTGGTTCCAGGTAGTGGTCATAAAAGTAAGTAGTAAGAAGTAAGTAGTAAAAAGTAAGAAGTAAGTAGTAAGAAGCGGATTGTAAAGTTAGTTGGCGTTGGCGTCAATAAGCCTATGAATGGAGGGTATCCATTCAGCCCCCTCGTTCCACGCTCCGCGTGGAATGATCAGGCAGACGCTCCGCGTCGAGGCGAACGCTGAATGGTTACCATTTCAGGTAGGGGCAGTGCCTTGTGCCTGCCCGGTTGAGTGCGGCCACTCCCACGTAGAACGCGGGAACGAGAAGAGGGTGGAGGTGCAAGGCACGGGCCGGCAGGATCGTTGTTAACCAGACTGGTTCGGCCCGTGCCGCGCACCGCTCATTAACCATTCAATAATTCAGCAATTCAACAATTAATTATTTATTTGTTCGGCCGCTACGTAGAGGCGCAGCAGATGCAGCTCATCATAGCTGATGGCCTCGTGCAGCATCTCGTAAACGGGGCGCAGGAAGTCGGTGCCACACTCGGCGAAGGCGGCGATGACTTTTTGTTGATCGGCCGTTGACAATTGGGACGCCTGCAGGAAACCCTCCGGGCGCAGCGGGCAGTTCGCCTGGGCCGCTTTCCACAAATTGCTCCAAATCGTGCGCTCCTTCACGCCAAACAGGTCAGACAGCTCGGCCAGAGAATGGCCGGCGTTGTAGGCGGCGGCCACCTCTTCCCAGCGCTGTTTGCCGCCGGGTGTGGTCGACGGCCGTATGGCCCCCCCGCTGCTGCCGAGTGACGGCCGTTCGGCCAGGTCGTTGGCCTGGCAGTAGGCCTGAATAAGGGGCAAAAAGTGGTCCGCATAGTTAACCAGCTTGGCCTCACCCACGCCGTAAATAGCGCCCAGGCTCTGCTCCGTCTGGGGGAAATAGGTGGCCATTTCCACCAGCGACCGGTCAGAAAAGATGATGTAAGGAGGCACCCCGTTGGCCTGGGCCAGCTCCGTCCGTTTGGCCCGCAACTGCTCAAACAGAGCACGGTCATGGTCCGGGGCAGCGGGGCGGCCGCTCGCTGCGGCCGGCTGGTCGGGCCGCAGCCCCAGCACCGTTTGCCCCTTAAAGACGGCATAAGCCTGGCGCGTCAGCTTCAGACTGCCGTGATCCATATCCTGCCTCAGCAGCCCCTGCTGGATAAATTGGCGGGCCAGATATTGCCACTCCTTTTTGGAAAATTCGCCGCCAATATTGTAGGTGGAGAGCCGGTCGTGGCCCTTCTGCAGCACCTTTTTAGACCGGGAGCCGCGCAGGACGTCAATCACATGGCTCATGCCAAATATTTCGCCGGTGCGTTTGACGCAGGAGAGGAACTTTTGGGCGGGGATGGTCAGGTCTTCCAATTCTGCCTCGTCCCGCAGGCAGTTGTCACACATGTCGCAGGTGTCGCCTTCATACGTTTCGCCAAAGTAGGCCAGCAGCGGTTGGCGGCGGCATTGGCTGCTCTCGGCAAACCCCAGCAGCGCTTCCAGCCGCAGCCTGGCCCCAATCTGCTGCGTTTCGGCCTGCTGCCGGATGAAGTAGTTGATGGTTTGCACGTCGTTATAGTTAAAGAGGAGCAGGCAGTCGGCCGGCAGCCCGTCACGGCCGGCACGGCCGATTTGCTGATAGTAGCTTTCTAAATTTTTGGGCAGGTCGTAGTGAAGAATGAAGCGGACGTTGGATTTGTTGATGCCCATGCCAAAGGCAATGGTAGCCACCACAATCTGCCCTTCTTCATAGGTGAAACGGCGCTGGTTGCGCTGTCGCGCCTGGTCGTCCAGGCCGGCGTGGTAGGGCAAAACGGGCCAACCATGCTGCTGTAGATGGGCCGTTAGCTCATCCACCTGCCGCCGCGTAGCGCAGTAGACAATGCCCGCCTCACCCCGGTGGTCGTTGAGGAAAGCCATCGTTTGGGCCAGGGCGTCCGTTTTTGGCTCAACCCGCAGGTTGAGATTTTCCCGGTCAAAGCTGGCGATGAAGGTGGCTCCGTCGTCAATGGCCAGCGACTCTTTGATCTCGACCTGCACGCGCTCGGTGGCCGTGGCCGTGACAGCCAGGCAAACGGCGTCAGATAGGCGCTGGCGCACCTGGACCAACTGCCGGTATTCGGGGCGAAAATCGTGGCCCCATTCGGAGATACAGTGGCTCTCGTCGATGGTCAGACAGTCAACCCCCACCTGTTCCAACAGCAGCAGCGTTTCCGGGCGCAGCAGCGTTTCGGGGGCCACATAGAGCAGCTTGACGGCCCCGGCCCGTATCTGATTGAGGGTATAATTGTATTCTTCGTAGTGGAGGCTGCTGTTGAGAGAAACGGCCGTTATGCCTACCTCTCGTAACTGCTGCACCTGGTCTTCCATGAGCGAAATGAGGGGCGAGACCACCACCGTCAGTCCCGAAAAGAGCAGGGCCGGCAGTTGGTAACAAAGGGATTTGCCGCTGCCGGTAGGCATGATGGCCAGCGTATCCCGTTTGGCCAGGACGTTTTCGATAATTTCCGGCTGCATTTCCCGAAAGCTGCTGTAACCAAAGACTTGTTTCAGCAGTTGGCGCGGCGAGGTATGGGGTGATACGGTTAGTGTGGGAAGGGGGGGTGGGGCAGACGGCCGTTCCGGTTCAGACCAGCGTTCGGCGGCATCAATCCCCCATTCGTCCAGGCCGTCGTCGGGCAGAATCCAGCCCGACAGTTGTAGATAACAGCGTAGTTCGGCCTGGGGCCGTTCGGCCGGCCGCCACCATTGGGACATGGAAACGCGCAGCAGTGTCCCGGCCGGCAGTTCGGGCAGCGGCTCCTGGTAGCCAACAAAGGTCAGCGTGCGGCCGCCGTCGGCCGTGGGGTAGCGGTAGCGAATCCGTTTGCCCTCGTCGTCTCGCGTCAGGGGCTGATCCGGCCGCCAGAACAGGGTGCTGTAAGGCGGGATGCCGTTTCGTTCGGCAACAAAGAGGGCACCGGCAGGGGTGGCTTCGGTCAGGCCATCAAACAGGACGGAGAAATCCCCTGCTTTGGGTGGCATTTGCTGTTCAATGAAGGCGGTCAGATCGGCGATGGCGGGCAGCGGCCGTTTGTCGTGCACGATGATCGTTTCTATGTGGGGGGGAATCAATGCGGCCGGCAGCTCGTAACGGGTCAGCTCCCAGACAGTGCCCACTTCATATTCCTGGTTGAAGCGTTCATTTTTTTCTTGGTCGGGCGGGTAGAGGCGCAGGGAACGGCCGTCGAACGTCACCGCCCCTACACAAGCCCCGTGGCCCATTCTGGTTTTGGCTACGATTACTACTTTCATAACGCTACCTGACCTAATCAAAGGCAAATTGTAAGAACAAATGGTAAAGTTTAATGGGCAAGCCGGTCACACGTTGATGTTCAGACCGGTACACTTGCTCAAATTCAGCAATCGGCGCAGCCAATCGTAGATGATTAGAAGCCGATAAAGGCTGATTCCGCCGTAATCTGCCCATACTGCTATTAATGTCATGTACAATGTTGACCACGTCACCGGCCATAACATACCCTAAAACGCCGGCATCTGGCAAACTGGCTGCATAATCACCGCGTATAAAACGATAAATAGCTTCATTGGCATAAGCTGAATTCAGCCCGCTGTAGTTTGGGTTTACTCGTTTGTCGCCGACTAATTTTGCCTCCCAGGCAAAATGAACTCTATCGTAATCCCGTTCCCAAACTTCATATAAAACTAAGTCGATCTTTTTAGCTGACTTGGGAGCTCCTTGACCTGTTCGTATCGCTTCTGTGTACTGTTCGACTTGGGTATGAACACGTATAGATAGTTCTTGGTCAAAGCCAATCGTACGAAGATAAGTAGCCAAATTGATTGTGAACGTATCTTCTGGCCAGTCAGGTTGGGCAATGTTGGCTTGATTCATGGCCTGATAAGCAGCCACGGTCAATTCTAGCACAACCTGTACGAATTCTTCCCGGGTAAAGGTAATACGAAATGCTTTATCTCGCTGGCCTCGGCTGACAAAAGCGTGATTTCGTAACTGGCTCAAGAGATTACTCCCAGGTGATAATCAGGTGGTCAGTTCGGCGATAAAAGCATCGGCATCGGCACGAGCCTGTGATTGGGTCCAGAAACGTTGTTCGCTGGGGCGAACTAACGATAACTGCTGACCGTCATAAACGCGAATGTGGCGCTGCATATACATTGACGCTGTTTTTTGCTCTAACAGCAAACTGTCTAACTGGCGTAACTTTGTCCGCATCGCCCCGGCCTGTTCGACGATGGTTACCGTTTCTTTCTTCTCAGCGGCAGTGACCAGGTCAAACGTTATCACGGTAAGGGGAGCGCCATTTTGATAGACCGTTGTGTTTAAGGCTTTATTTTTTACACGGAGTATGGCTGTGGCTGTACGCCGAAATGTATTGGCATAGGTGGTGAGCATCTCTAAACCAGGTCGTTGTACGGCCGGTGTACCGCCAAATTGCCTTGTTTTGCGTCTGGCCCATTCAAAAAAGCCAATGCCATACTCAATCATATCTTCGACCAACTGTTGCTCTACCGGGTGCAGTCCGTACAATTCGTAGACCAGTTGATGCATGGCCTGTTCAATCTCTCGCTGCTTTTTCTCCTTCTCCAAATCGTAAAAGTCGCCTGGGCCGCTCAGCAAGGCTTCCAGTTGTTCCATATAGCGCAAGATTTTTTGCAGCCGGGGGTCTTTCCTATCTGGTATGAGGAAAGGCATCTCTTCATATTCGCGCTGGATGATGTTGTCCCGTTC
>JAWOIM010000393.1:0-3342 GCA_046484685.1 Chloroflexota bacterium
CGTTGACGCTGGTCATAACAATTGGCAACCCCTGATTACTTGATATCAGCACAGCCTCATCTTCGGGGATAACGCCGACCAATTCAATGGCCAGGATATCCAGCACATCTTCAATAGAAAGCATGTCGCCCCGAGCCACCATAGCCGGTTTAAGCCGGTTAATAATCAGACGGGCCGGCCCCTTTTCTTCGGCCTCAACCAACCCCACAATGCGATCGGCATCACGCACGGCCGACACTTCCGGGTTGGTGACAATGAGAACCTGGTCGGCGGGAGCCAGCGCATTGCGAAAGCCACGCTCAATGCCGGCCGGTGAGTCCAGGATAATATAATCCATCTCCGAGCGCAGTTGGTCACAAACCAGAATCATGTCAGAAGGGCTGACGGCCATTTTGTCGCGGGTTTGTGCGGCCGGGATGAGGTAAAGTTCAGGCTGGCGCTTATCTTTGATCATCGCCTGGCGGATGCGGCAGCGACCTTCTACTACGTCTACCAAATCATAAACAATGCGGTTTTCCAGCCCCATCACGACGTCCAGATTACGCAGGCCAATATCGGCGTCAATCGTCACAACCTTTTTACCCATCGTGGCCAGAGCCGCCGCCAGGTTGGCCGTCACGGTCGTTTTACCTACCCCGCCTTTGCCGGAGGTAACGGTAATCACTTTTGCACTCATAATAATCTCCTCTATTTGTGCCACGGTTCAGCTACGATCTGACCCTGGCGGATAGCGGCCTGCTCAGGTTGGGGCTTGTCACGGGCTTCAGCGGGAGAAATGGCTATCTGGTCGGCAATGCGTAGCTGGGTGGGGCTGAGATCCAGGGCGCAAATAACGGCCGTTTTATCCCCCATCGCCCCTGCATGAACCAGTCCCCGCAGCCGGCCCCATACAATCACGCTGCCGGCGGCAATAATTTCTGCCCCCGGGTTCACATCGCCCAAAATGGTGACCGCCCCTTCATGAAAAATAGAGCGACCAGACCGCAGCGTTTTGCGTAAAAAGAGGTCGCCTGTAGCCGGTTGCTCTGGAGCTGTGGCGGCGGGGGTTGACACGGCCGTTTCGGCCAGCACATTTCCTTCTAAATCAGTCTGGCTGCCCGGCAAACGGGTGGCCAATCCCAACTGGCGGGCGGCCTGCCGTGTTTCCTCTCGTTCGGCCAGCACGGCCCACAATGCCAGATCATGGTCGGCCAAAATAGTCTGCACTGTTTGCAAATGTTCGGCCGTAAACGGCCGCATTCCTACCGCCAGAGCAATACGGCTGCCCTGCAAAAAAGCGTGGCGCTCAATTACCACCTGCTTCAGCTCAGCCATCAAATCGGCCAGGGAATGACGGCCGTCTACAGACAGCAGCAATCCATCACGAATGCCCTTAATGCTGATAGCTGATTGGGTCATATCTATACTCATGTCAAAAAGGGTCGCAAACGGGCAACAGGCCCAATGCGGGACAATACAACAAATATATTGTTGAAATAATACAACAAAACCGGGAATTTAGCAAGGGGCAAAATTATTCATCAACGCGCAAACCAGGATAAACCATTTTATCATCAACCGGCATACCGTCAGCATCTAGCACGGGCAGGCGGCGCAGGTTGGCCAGCAGATACCACCCCACTTGCAACCGGTAGTCACCGGGGGGCAGATCGCCATCAAGCTGAATCCGGTAAGGATCGCGCACCCTTTCGCCGGCAGGCCATTGACCGGTGGGGAAGGTTCCCTGGCGCGGCCAGGCGTCTACCTGGCCTACGATACGGTCTTGGGCATCAAGCACCTGCACAAAAACGGTGTAATCCTCAGCCATAGGGACCAACCCCTGCCAGTGGAGAACCACATCCAGCAGGCCGCCGGCAGGCAGCCTGGTCGGTTCAACTTCGATGTCGAGCAGGGCGATCTGGTCGTTGAAGTTGACGGCTCCCTCAGGCAAGGGCACACCGCTGACCGCCACCTGGCCCAATACACATACGTCGCTAACCGGACGCAGCCAGCCGCAGCGGGCACCCTGGCCGGGATACTGGACCGTTAGATAAAAACGGCCGTTTTCTACCCCCACCTCCACTTCTTGAGCCAGCAAAAAGGGAGCCTGTTCTGCTGCAACGAGAGTTGATCTGCCTGAGAATACCGGCTGGGCTGCCAACGACAGGGATAAATCCGCTGCGGTGATGTCAGCCGGTCCATAACCGCTCAGCAAGGCAGGCAGTGAGGACAACGGCCGGCTCTGTGCCGGCATTTCCAGCCCATCCAGAAAAACGGGGCCAAGCTGTGCCCGCAGCGGTTGGCGCAGGGGACGTGGAGACGTGGGGGGCAGTTCAACGTGGGTGACCGTTTGCCACGCCAGGTCAGCGGCAGGCGTGAAAGCGGGTGCCAGGGCTACCTGCACAGCCAGCGTTTGTGGCTGCGGGCTGACGGGCCGGGGCAGCAGATGGGTATCGACCACGATTTCCGCCCCCTTCCAGGCATTGCCGGGATACATATTGTCGACCGGATACTGGCCGGTGGCCGGGATAGGGGGGCTAACGTGCGACTCGCCTTGCCAGCGAATGTAGACATGGTGAGGGGCCGGTGTCCCGTTAAGGGCCTGCCAATAGAGGGTTAGAGCCGCGGCCTGCTCAGCAACGGCGGACATCTGCTCAATCTCGTAGCCAACCAGGGCCACATCATCAAACGTAAGCGTGTGGGGTGTGGCGCTGGGGGGAACGGCCGTTTTCCCCACCGTGGCCACTTCCACCAGCGGCCCTACCGAGCGCAAATGGTAGCTGCCCTGCAAACCGGGCAAAAAGCGGGCCAGGTAGACCGTCTGCCCGGCAGCCAGGCGGCTGGTTAGCTCCTGCCGGTAGGCAGCCTCATCGGGCAGGACCATGATCTTGAGGTCCGGCCGCACGCCTTCCGCCTGCTGTAAATAGTAAAGGGGGGCGATCTTTTCGCTGTCGGCCAGGATGGCGGCATTTTGAGCGAGCGGCATAGCCAAAACACCGTTCCCCCAGGCCAGCAGCCCATCGTCGCCTGACTGGTCCACGCCAGGCCAGTTGTCTACAAAAAGAAGGAGGGCGGGCAGAACGGCCGTGACCACTATCCCCACTTGCAGCGCCTGCCGAAACGCCGCTCCCCGGCCCGTCGCCAACCACTCTCCCAGCCGCAGCAGCGCCGTCAGACCGGCGGCCCAAAACAGCCCCACCATCAGTTGGGCCGGCAAAATAAATACATCCAGATCGGGCACATAATAGTTAAGCGAATAAAAAGTGTAACCCAGCCACAGGACCAGCAAAATCAGGGCTGCTCGCCACTGCCGCCAGAGCAAAAAGCTTACCCCCACCAGGGCCAACAGCAGATTCAAGTCCC
>JAWOIM010000421.1:0-3235 GCA_046484685.1 Chloroflexota bacterium
ACGAGGTGACCACCCCCGAGCGCATCATCGGCACCTTCGAGTTCGAAGGGCTGCCGGAACCTGGACATGTGCTGCTTGCGACCACCAAATTTGAAGCGCTGCCGGACGGCCGATCCCGGATCATAGCCCACTCTGTCTTTCAGTCGGTTGAGGACCGGGACGGCATGGTCGCGGCCGGCATGGAAAGCGGCGTAGTCGAGGGGTATGAGCGCCTCGATGAAATAGTGGCAAAGCTGCGCTAAGAAGGGTGACTTCCCCACTAACGGCGAATCCTCCCGGTAACCCTCCGGGAGGGTTCGCCGGCCACAATGGGCGTCACCGGATGCCCATGTCACATTATTCAAGGCGGGTGTTGACGTCAAAAGAGCGATTAACCTTATCATATGGGCTATTGAAGGATGCGGCCGATCGGCGCAACAGGAAATAGGGGGACAACCCTTGAGCCAACTTGCCTACGACGAATTTCTGACAGATTTTGATGCCTACACCAAAGTGTTGCAGGACTGCTTTTATCAATGAAAACAAAAATGGCTAACGGCCGGCGTCAACTGGCAGCCTGGACCGGCATGATTGGACCGGTACTCTTTGTCGCTATATTCACGATTGAAGGCTGGCTGCGCCCCGGTTATGATGCCCGCGGCATGTTTGTCAGCGAATTGGCACTCGGGCCGCGCGGCTGGATTCAAATTGTCAATTTTCTTCTTTTCGGCCTGCTGTTCCTTCTGTTTACACGAGGTGTGGCCGCCGAGTTTCAAGAGGGCAAGGCATCACGAGCCGGTCCTATACTCCTGGCAATCATAGGCATTAGCTTGTTTGCCTCTGGTATTTTTGTGATGGATCCGGTAACCACGCCGCCGGAGCAAATGAGCTGGCACGGCAATCTCCACAATTTGTTCGGAGCGCTTGTGTTTTTACTCATACCCCTTAGCTGTTTTGTATTTTTGCGCCGCTTTCGGGTAGATGCCAAATGGCGTTCGCTGCAATGGTGGACATTGGCGGCGGGTATGATAACGGCCGTATTACTCATCGTCTGGTCTGTGGGAGCAGCAGAACCGCCGGCTCCACCCACTATTTTCAATGAGTGGACCGGCTTCATGCAGCGGGCAATCCTGGTCACTTACCTGAGCTGGCAATTTGTTTTTGCGTGGGAACTCGGCCGGCAAAAGAAAACGGGTTCGGCTTTGATACTAAAATGAAGGCGAGTAACCCGGTACAGAAACTCTACACGGAGAGGGCGTCATTAAAATGGTGGAAAACAAAGGTCTACGAGGAAATTGAAATCCGCTCAATTCTTCATGAGCTGGGGTTCAGCCAGATCATATTCAGAAAACTTTCGCCGGGATGGTCAGGTTCAATTATGGTTGTCGAAGCACGCAAGTAAACGCGGTTAAGTAAACCAGGGGAATCCTGGCCGGAAATCCACTGGCCACGGCCGTGGACGTCGTCGCCTGGCTTGGAGCTGTCCAGGGACAGGATTATGCCAATACCAAGTGGGCCATCGCCCGGCCAGCTTAATTTAACCATAGCACCCTTGGCTTATTGCTGAACGCCGGCGATTAGACAGGCTGTGGCAGCCCGCACAGGTCTAAAAATCGATTCAAAGCGGTCGGGTCCCCTTCAATATGGATACGGCCGTTAGCTACTGCTTCCTCCGGCGCAAGCTGCCGCGTCAACAACCCCAGATACGTAGCAATATCGGTGTGAAAAACAGCAGCGGCCGTTAGAGCCTGTCCCTGCTGCACCTGCATATCTCCATCTTCAACCCGTACTTGCAATACCTCATCGTCAATACGCAGCTCATAGGTCTCGTGGATGCCTTGAGCCAACTCCGGCCGGAAAAAGGTTTTAAGCGTCAGAGCGTAAGACCCCGCGTGTAAGACAGCTGCGCCTTCCGGCGAGGGGGGCACAAATTGGCTGCCCCACTTTCCTAATTCCAGCAGCGTTTGCTCCAGGCCCTGCCCCAATGGGGTCAGTTCATATACGGTTGATCCGGCGGGCGGGGGTAAAACACGCCGGTTGATAACGCCACGCGGCTCTAAACTTTTGAGACGCTCCGTCAGCAAATTGGTGCTGATGCCCGGCAATCCAACCAGTAAATCCTTAAAACGACGTGGACCGGCAAACAATTCCCGAATAATGAGCAGAGTCCATCGTTCACCCACGATATCCAGTGCATAGGCCAGGCCACAATATTGATTATAGTTTCGACTTGTCATACTTTGCAGTATACATAAAAAGGGCCAGACTTCAATGGGAACAGGTAAAATTATCATTATTGAAATATGCACTTGACTTTTTGAAGTGAACAAGGTATTATTCTTTTCTGGATATAGAACATACGTTCTTTTTATCTGAAATAAGATAACAAAGTAAACTTTTTATAAGGAGACAGACAAAAAATGGCTACCATAGACCTGTATCTCAGTTTTTCCGGTAATTGCGAAGAAGCCTTCAATTTTTACAAATCTGTATTTGGCGGTGATTTTGCTGTATTAAGCCGTTATAGTGAGATGCCTGGCGGCGAAGAAGTAGCGGAGGATTCTGCTCACGCTTTGTCTGATAATGATGGTAACAAGATTATGCATATTCGTTTACCCATTGGCGAGGGTGCTGCTTTGATGGGCAGTGATAGACCGTCCGGTGGGGAAACGGCCGTAGTCGGTGACGTCTTCTCCATCTCCATTGCCCCCGACAGCGAAGAAGAAGCCATCAGACTATTTAACGAGTTGGCGGCCGGCGGGCAAGTAAGCATGCCGTTAGAGAAAACGTTCTGGAACGCGCTCTTTGGCGAGTTTACCGATAAATTTGGCATTAAGTGGCTGGTCAATTACGAGTATGAATAGGAGAGGAATGATAAAACTTCTGCTCACGTCTGGGGGCGTTACGAACCCCAGCATCCGCGATGCGCTCATAGACTTGCTGGGCAAGCCGATCGCCGAGTCCACCGCGCTCTGTATCCCGACGGCACAATGGGGCCATCCGATGTGCGGGCCAGCTTCGGTACGGGGCTTCGTCGTCGGCGAGCCCCCGCTGCACATATACATGAGCAGCCTGGGCTGGAAGTCGGTGGGCCTCCTTGAACTCACCGCACTGTCCACCATCGGTGAGGAGCGGTGGGTTCCTTGGGTTCGGGAGGCCGATGTCCTGCTCGTGGACGGCGGCGACGCAACGTACCTGTGCCACTGGATGCGGGCGTCTGGGTTGGCAGACCTCCTGCCATCGTTGTCCGATACCG
>JAWOIM010000445.1:0-3468 GCA_046484685.1 Chloroflexota bacterium
AACAAATCGAAGAGCAACTTGGTGATACCAAACACCATATTACACCAGCCCAGGCGATGCAAATTAGTCAGGCAGTCAAAGCCATAGCTTACGAATTGGGCAAACAAACCAAACGCAATGAGTATGGGGGTGTCTACGGGGAATTGTATCGGCGTTACGAGATCAACAGCTATAAAAGCCTGCCCCAAAGCAAGTTTGAGGCTGCACTAAGCTGGCTCAATGAATGGTACCAATCCCTCACCAATGAGTCGCTGCCTTTCTAAAGCACGAGTTCACATTGGCAAAAGTCCTTTACCAGTTTGTGGTAACGACTTTAGTCGGCCTTCCCGCTAAACATGTGCTGAGCGCAGCCGAAGTAGCGGTTACTGCAAAACAGATTAACAGATTCGTCACACTCCAGTCATCAAAATTGACGCACTGTGTTATAAAATATGACGCATTGTGTTATAATGGGTGGCAGCGGGATAATTAGTCCCGATTTGACAACCTGTTTTGAGAGCCTGTCCCACGAGGGTATATGAACGAACCTGTTGATTTTACCATTATCGGTTCTGGTTTTGGCGGCAGCGTTTCCGCCATGCGTTTGGCTGAAAAAGGGTACCAGGTGCTGGTTTTAGAACGCGGCAAACGGTACACGGCCGACACCTTCCCCAAAACCAATTGGAACATCTTCAAATATCTATGGCTGCCGGCCGTGCGCTGCTTTGGCATCATGGGCATCAACTTTTTGGATGATATGATGATCCTCAACGGCAGTGGGGTAGGGGGAGGCAGTTTGGTCTATGCCAGCACCCACATTCGTCCCGGCCGCGCCTTTTACCAGGCACCTGAGTGGCGAGATTTAGCCGATTGGGAAGCGGAACTGGCCCCCCATTTTGACACCGCCGAACAGATGCTGGGCGTCACCCTCAACCCTCGCCTCTGGCCGGCCGACCACCTGCTGCGCGAGATTGCCGAAGAGTTAGGCCAGGGCCATACCTTCAAACCGACGCCGGTGGCTATCTACTTTGGCGAGCCGGGCCAGACGGTGCCCGACCCCTACTTTGACGGTGAAGGGCCGGCACGGGCCGGCTGTATGCACTGCGGCGGCTGCATGGTTGGCTGTCGCCATAACGCCAAAAATACGCTGGACAAAAATTACCTCTATTTTGCCGAGCAGTATGGGGCAACGGTCGAGGCAGAGGCCAATGTGATCGATATTCGGCCGCTTTACGGCCGTCAGCCCGACGCTGCCCGCTATGAAGTGGTCTACGAACGGACTACTGACTGGGGCCGCAAACGCCGCTATGCGGTCCGCTCCCGCCAGGTGGTCGTGGCCGCCGGGGTTCTGGGCACGGTCAACTTGCTGCTGCGCTGCCGCGACGAAACAGGCAGCCTGCCCCTTTTGTCAAAACGACTGGGACACGTAGTGCGCAGCAACAGCGAGGCCCTGATGGGGGTTACCGCCCGCCACGAAGAGCAGGATTTTTCGGAAGGGGTGGCCATTACTTCCCACTTTTGGATTGATGAGGTGACCAGCGTAGAGCCGGTACGCTACCCGCGTGGCTCCTCGCTGATGCGCAATCTGGGCGTGCCGTTGGTCAGTCTGGAGGGAGGCTCGTGGCGGCGTTTCGGCCGTTTTGTCAAAGAATTTTTCCGCTCCCCTTACGACTTTATCAAGGTCCGTTTTCTACCCGACTGGGCGCGAGACACGACCATTTTGCTCATTATGCAGACGGTCGATAACCGGATGCGGCTGAAGCGAGGGCGTGGCCTCTACACCCTGCTGCGGCGTGGTCTGGTGAGCGAACGGGATCATAGCCAGCCGATTCCGGCCGTTATCAATACCGGTCGTTTAGTCGTGGAGCGATTTGCTGCCAAAATCAACGGCATCCCCCAATCAACCTTTAATGAAGTGTTGCTCAACAAACCCTCTACCGCCCATATTTTAGGCGGCTGCGGTATTGGGGCCGATGAGACAAGGGGCGTCATCGACAGCAGCCATGAGGTATTTAACTATCCCGGCCTCTACGTGATGGATGGCTCGGTGATCCCCGCCAATTTGGGCGTCAATCCCAGCTTGACCATTACCGCCCTGGCCGAGCGGGCCATGAGCCGGATCTCGGTAAACAGTAATCAGGTCGAGCCTGCACCCGCACCGGAAAAGCCCGCAAGGGTTCGCCCCAAAACAAGTTTGTAGTAGCGGCCTGGTAAATATTTTTCGTGTAGCACAAGACCGTCGAGCCGGTTGGTATGAGCCTGGCAGCGGCCGTATGATAACACAATTACGCTTCGCTGATGTATAATAGAGTCAAGCGCGGAATTTCCTGACGGCCAACACCACCACGCGACCACTATTTACGCAGGTCCCTGCTATAAGCATTGCTCCCCAATCCCGCGTTTTATTCAAATCTTGTTCTGCAGCTTTTCATACATAGAGAAGATTGGGAGAAAAGGAGACAGAAAGATGTTTACCCACCTGTTAGTCCCTCTGGATGGCTCAGCCATCGCCGAATGCACGCTGCCCCACCTGGTCGCGCTGGCCCGCGTCTGTCAGGCACGGATAACCCTGGTGCGCGTACTGGATAGTCTGTCTGAAGCAGGCGTGGAGAAAAAACCGACCGGTCCCCTGCAATGGTCGCTGTCCAAAGCTGAAGCCAAAGCCTATCTGGACGAAGTCGCGCAGCGTCTGCATATTGAGGCCGACATTGACGCCGAACGGGTTGTGCTTGAAGGGCAGCCGGCGCAGCGCATATGCGACTTTGCGCACAACAACGATGTTGACCTGATTCTCATCAGCAGCCATGGCCAATCCGGGTTAAGCCGCTGGAACGTCAGCAGCGTCGTGCGCAAAATTGTGCAGCGCATCCACCGTTCGGTGATGATTGTGCGCGCCTATAAAGCGGGCGAACATGGCCTGAACGACTTGCGCTACAGTCGTCTGCTGATCCCGCTGGATGGTTCACAACGAGCTGAATGCGTTTTCGCCACGGCCGTTAGCCTCGCCCGCTTTTACGAAGCCCAACTTTTGCTGGGTCACGTCATCGTCAAACCCCAATTGCCACGTCATATCTCGCTCACCGCCAATGACGAAAAATTAATCAAATACTTCGTTGCCCGCAGCCAGAAAATTCTAGCCCAGTATATGAAACAACTGCACAACCGGATGGCCTATCCCTTTGAACCCCACCTGCTAATCCACCACGACGTCATGAGTTCCCTTAACGACCTGATTGATGAAGCCCAGGTGGATCTGGTTTTGCTCAGTGCGCATGGCTATTCCGGCACACGCCACTGGCCCTACGGCAGCATCACCACCAGTTTCATCGAATACGGCAGTACGCCGCTCCTCATCGTTCAAGATTTGGAGCCGGGAGAAATAGAACTGACTGAAGCTGAAAGAGCCGCTACAGAGAAACAAGGACATTGACTATGCCATCAGATCGCAATCCGGCGACCGTGCCGGACGAAAGTGTGGCAGCATACGCC
>JAWOIM010000525.1:0-4753 GCA_046484685.1 Chloroflexota bacterium
AGTGGATCAATCCTATCAGCCAATTCAGCCAATTCACTATTCTCATAAAATTCATGCTGGCGATAACCAGATTGATTGTAAATATTGTCACTCTTCTGCCAGAACTTCCAAGCAGGCGGGAATTCCTTCCCTTAATGTTTGTATGAATTGTCATAAAACTATTTCTGAAGTTGCTCCTGAAACCGCAACCATAGAACATTCAAAAGAATTCTATGATGGTGAGATCGCAAAACTGTATGATGCAGTTGGATGGGATCCTTCTACGCAGTCTTATTCTGGGGAAACCCAACCTGTTAAATGGGTAAGAATTCATAATCTCCCAGACTTTGCTTACTTTAACCACTCTCAACACGTTACCGTTGGTGGAGTTCAGTGTCAGACATGTCACGGTCCAATCCAGGAGATGGAAGTGGTTTATCAGGATGCGCCCCTAACAATGGGATGGTGTGTAAATTGTCACCGCGATACTAAAGTTAAAATGGAAGGCAATGAGTATTACGAGAAAATTCATGAGGAATTATCTAAGAAATACGGGGTAGAAGAATTGAGCGTAGCTCAAATGGGTGGTCTTGAATGTGCCAAGTGTCACTATTAAAAATATATTCCCGCAGTGCGGGGTTTAATTTCGAAGTTAATATCTAGATATATATGTCATCAAACAAAAAATACTGGAAAAGTGTTGAAGAGCTAAATGAAAATAGCTCTGTTGTTGAGGCGCTCCAACAAAAAGAATTTACAGAAGAAATTCCCGTGGATGAGTTTTTAGGGGATAAGGACTCTCTTGAAAGTTCTAGAACTTCACGTAGGGATTTCCTAAAATATGTTGGGTTTAGTACCGCAGCCGCTTCTTTGGCTGCTTGTGAAGGACCTGTTATTAAATCTATTCCTTATGTGGTGCAACCGGAGCGCATTGTTCCCGGGGTAGCTAACTACTACGCCTCTACCATTGCCGATGGTTTTGATTTTGCCAGCGTTTTAGTGAAGACCCGTGAGGGGAGACCTATAAAAATTGAAAATAACGATCTTTCAGTAGCGAAGAGTGGTAGTAATGCACGTGTTCATGCTTCTGTATTGTCGTTATACGATACCAAGCGCGTTAAGCGCCCTATGATTGAAGGAAGAAATGTTTCCTGGGAAGAGTTTGACCGAGAGGTTAAAGCTGAGCTGGAAAATGTGAGTGGAGAAATTGTGTTGCTGACACAAACCTTTGCAAGTCCTTCAACTACCAAACTTATTGAGGATTTCTCTTCAAAATATCCAAATGTACGCCACGTAGTTTATGATACCGTTTCTGAAGATGCTGCTCTTAATGCATTTCAGGCAAAATTCGGAAAGCGTGCTTTGCCAAATTATGATTTTTCAAAAGCTGAAACCATTGTTTCTGTGGGAGCCGATTTTCTTGGTGACTGGCAGGGTGGTGGTTATGATGCGGCCTATGCAAAAGGACGTGTGCCTGAAAATGGAAAAATGTCCCGTCACATTCAGTTTGAAGCAAATATGACCCTATCTGGTGCAAATGCCGATAAGCGTGTGCCGGTTAAACCGTCACAGCAAAAAGCCATTCTGGCTGCACTATACGGTTATATTGCCGGTGATTCTTCTACCAGTAATCTTTCTGGTGCTGTTGATGATGCAGTTGTGAAAGCTGCGAGCCAGCTAAGAAAAGCAGGAAGTGGCGGAGTAGTAGTATCAGGTATTCCTGATAACGATGCTCAAGCTCTTGTTCTTGCAATTAATGAGGCTCTTGGAAGTGAGGTTATGGATACCGCTAATCCAAGAATGATCCGTCAGGGGAATGCACAGGCCGTAATAGAGCTTGTAGATAATATGAAAAGCGGAAGTGTGGAAGCCTTGCTTATGGCCGGTGTTAATCCTGCCTATAGCTTGCCTGATTCTTTGGAGTTTGCCGAAGCATTAAAAAATACTCCTTTAACTGTTTCTTTCAGCTTAAAACCAGATGAAACTGCACTACTTTCTAAATATGTTGCTGCTGTTCCTCATTATCTGGAGAGTTGGGGAGATATACAATACACAGAGCAGGATTTCAGTCTGATGCAACCAACAATTAAGCCTTTATTTGACACTCGTCAATTTCAAGATTGCTTGCTTCGCTGGATTGATAATGATCAAACTTATTACGAATATTTAAAAGAAACCTGGGCTGGTGGTTTTGGAGATAAATCCTGGACCGATGCGCTACACGATGGAACTTTTAAAGCAACTTCACCGGTATCGGTAGAGACTGCTAATGAAGTAGCAAGCGTGGATGTTTCTTCGGCTGCCAGAAATCTGACTAATGCTGAAGAAAATAACAGTCTTGAACTTAGTCTCTATACCAATACTGCCCTTGGAGATGGCCAACAGGCCAATAACCCTTGGTTACAGGAATTACCAGACCCACTAACCCGGGCCTGCTGGGATAATTACCTTACTGTTTTATCACCCCAGAAACAAGAATCTGGCCGTGGTGGCACTGATCGAAGCAATTCTCTATGAGACGCAGCGATTTCGCTCAACCGGGTTCAACGCTTTGAGATACCTGGGACAGGTCGCCGACCACTGCACCATTTGCCACAAGTGCCAGCCGCCCTGTCCGGTAAATATCGATACAGGGGCGGTGTCGATTCTGGAAAGGGAGATTCTGTCCGCCCACCGAACCCGTAAAACCGCATTGGCCACGCGGTTGGCCTTGGCTTTCCTGGACAGCCGCTCGCCGGTGGCCAATGTACTGATGCGGTCGACCGCCTTGTGGGCGGGTAGCCGGCTCCAGCGGGCCGGCGCGTGGGTCCTGGATCGGCTCCCCGGATCGGCAACCTCGACCGGGGCCCGGGGGCATGGGCGAAGGCTGGCTCCGATGCCGCCGATTCCGGCCGGAACCCTGTTCAGCCGGTTGCCTGCCTGCGGGGCCGGCCAGGCGATCGTGATCGAACCCGACGGCCGTGTGAATCGAACCATTTTTTATTTTCCGGGCTGCGGGTCCGAGCGCCTCTACTCACGGGTATCCCGGGCCGCCATTCATATCCTGATTACAACCGGCATGCGCGTCGTTCTGCCGCCGCCCTTTTTGTGCTGCGGTTTTCCAGCCCGGGTCAACGCCAAGGTGGTGATGCACCGCCGCCAGGCCGTGCGCAATGTGGTCATCCTGAACCAGATCCGTGAACGCTTCGGTTACTGGCGTTTCGATGCCGTGGGGGTGAGCTGCGGTACCTGCCGCGAATCCCTGGCAGGGATGAACGCCGCCGCCATTTTCGGCTGCCCGATGGTGGACGTCAGTCGGCTGGCGCTTGAAAACGGCCTGGCTGCCGTCATCCCACCGGGACGATTCTATCACCCCCCCTGCCACGATTCCCTGGACGGTACGGGTCAAGCACTGCTGGCCGGCCTGGGCCATCCGCCAATCGTCGTGCCTCACTGTTGCGGGGAAGCCGGTACCCTGGCCCTGAGCCGACCGGATATTTCGGCAGCCATGTGCGGGCGCAAACGGGAGGCCTTCAAATCCGTTCTGCAGGAGATCAGCACGGCGAAAGTCGTTCTGACCAACTGCCCCGCCTGTCTGTCCGGACTGGGACGCAACGAATCCATGGGGTTCACGGCCCGGCACCTGGCCGAGGAACTGGCCATCGGCGTTGACGGCAAGGATTGGCTTGGCAAGTGCCGGAGCTGGCACGAGCGGGCTGAGGTGGTCACGTTCTGATTGATGGACTACGCCATACGGAGATCGGCCGGGATGTCAACGCCATCCAGGCCGGCGCGGCCCGGGTGGAGGGTGTCGTCCTTTTCCGGTTTTTCGGACCAACGGTTGTGTATGCTGCCGGGTTTGCCGCTATCCAGGAACCGCGCTGGAGGCGTCAGCGCCGCCCGGTTCCTCTTAACAGAGCTGGCTGGGTCATCGTCCAGGTTGCCAGGTAAAAATAAACCTGCCGGTGCCCGCGGCACCCAATGCCTGCATATTTTGAGGATTCCTCCTGTTTACAGGATTTTGCCTGTGCTTATATTCTGAAAGATGACCAGCTCAGCTGCACAGTATGGCCAGGGCTACCCCTGAGGCGATTGAAAAGGCCACCCAAAACAAGGCTTTGACCGGCCCTATCCAGGCAGGCCGCACCAGCGCCGCGTGGAGACGATTCCAGTTGCTGGCTTCGGGGGACAATAGAAACTTCAATAGCTTTCCGACCTCGTCGAACCCGGGTTGCAGATTCAGATCAAGGGGCGGCGAACATGGCGTACAATGAACCAACTTACTGGTGGGGTGACAGCATCCCATGGCTTGATCCTTTCGTTCAGATGATCAATCGGTCTTCCCTGCCAATAAGATAGGCAGCCGGCCGGCAAGCGTCCAATAGCAAGTTCCGATGAACATCTTCAGGAATTGTGATGGCCCCAAGGTGACGGCAGGCCCCAGGCGCAGGCGTTGAATTCGGCCATCGGGGCAAGCGCGTCAGGCAGGCAGGATCATGGAGCTTTATCAACTCAGGACATTCGTAGCCGTGGCCGAAGAGGGCCACCTGACCCGGGCGGCCGAACGACTGCACACCAGTCAGCCGTCCCTGAGCGCCCATATCAAAGCCCTCGAAGATGAACTGGGCGTGCCGCTCTTTGTGCGCACCCCCAAGGGCATGCGGCTCACCCATGCCGGCAGTGTTCTGAAGTCAAAAGCGCATACGGCGCTGAAAACGGTCGACGCCATTCGCTTCGAGGCCGCCCAGCTGAAAAATGAACTGGGCGGGGCGTTGCGCATCGGGCTGAACGTCAA
>JAWOIM010000561.1:0-3519 GCA_046484685.1 Chloroflexota bacterium
CGTAAACGGCCGGGCTAGTAAACGGCGCCCGGTGAACCGGGCTAAGCCGGTTTCAACCGGCGCCGTTTACTAGCCTGGTGGCTTTAGCCCCAGGCGGGTGGCCGACTACTGAAAAACCGTGAAAGCGCCACCCTATCATTGGCACAACTGTCTGCACCGTTGTACCATATGGACCATTATGAGTACACTAAATCCCAACATCCCTTCACCCGAACTGGCTCGTCTGCTAACGACGGCAGCGCAGCAGCGGCGCGATTATGGCCTCACTCTGTTGACGCCCCAACTGCTGCTGCACCTTTTCCTGAAAGAACAGAGCTGCGCCGCCCACCAGATATTACAGCAAATCAGGGGGCAGCGCGGCTTTGATTTTGACGATTTACAGCGGCGGGTGGAAACGATGGTCCGCCACACCCCAGGGCGCAGCGCTCACTTCAACTTTACCGACGATTTTGGCCAGGATGTGCCCCTGGCCGAAGAGATGCTGGTGGTGATGGACGAGGGCCTGTCGCTGGCCCAGTCGCGCGATGAGCTAAAGGTGAGCAGCGGCCATGCCCTGGCGGCCATGGCCCAGCCCAACGTCACCACCTACGGCGTCTTGCAGCGCATGGGAATCACCAGCGCCGCCGTCATCGCCCTGCTGGACGAGGTGGGCAACGACAAGACACCGCTCATCCAGGATTTTGTGGCCGTGGCCCAGGCCGGAGAAGCCACGGCCGTTTACCAACGAGAAGATTTACTACGCGAATTGCTCAGCCTGCTGGCTCTCTCCAACCAGCGCCACGTTATCCTGGTGGGGCCGGAAGGGGCGGGCAAGCGGACCCTGGCCTACAGCCTGGCGCTGCTGCTGGCCGAAGAGAAAGGCCCCACCGACCTGCGCTCTCTGGTGCAGATCAACGAAGCCGCCCTGCTGGAGAATCCGCTGGCGGCCATGCGCGCCGGGCTGCGCCGGGCCAGCGGCGGCGTCCTGCTCGTGCCCGGCATCGACCGCTTTTTTGGCGACCGGCTGCGGGCACGCTTTCCGGAGCAGGTTAACCGGGAGCTGCACAAAGCCCTCCTGGGCAGCGAGCAGGTGGTCATCGGCACCACCACACCCGGCGACTACGAGCGGCTGGCCAACGAACCACTCATCCGCCAGCATACGCAGCGGCTCAACGTGCCCCCGGCCACCACCGACGAAACCATGGCTATCCTCACCTTCCACAAACCCCGCCTGCAGCAGGAGTATGAGATTGAGGTAACCAGAGAGGCGCTGGAAACGGCCGTGTCCCTGGCCGCCCAATATATTCAGACAATCGCTCTGCCCGCCGCGGCCGTGCAGTTGGCCGACCGGGCCAGCGCCCTGGTGCGCCTGGTGGCGCAAGAGCATATTACCAATCTGCCTGAGGTGGTCGCCGACGGCCGTCTCAGCCCCGGTGATGTGATGGTGGCCGCCAGCCAGATGGCCCGCATCCCCCTCACCCAGCTCAACCAGGATGAGCAGAGCAAATATGCCAACATGGTCGATCATCTCCACCAGCGCATCATCGGCCAGGAAGAAGCGGTGCTGGCCGTCAGCCGCGCCGTCAAAACGGCCCGCGTCGGCCTGCGCGACGCTAAACGACCCATCGGCTCTTTCCTTTTCCTGGGACCCAGCGGCGTGGGCAAGTCGGAGCTGGCCAAAGCGTTGGCCGAATTTATGTTTGGCACCGAGGAAGCGATGCTGGTATTAGACATGAGCGAGTATCAGGGGGAAGCCAGCGTCAACAAGCTTATCGGTGCCCCGCCCGGCTATGTGGGGTTTGAAGGGGGCGGCCAGTTGACCGATTTTGTACGCAGCCGGCCGTATACCGTGGTTCTCTTTGACGAGGTGGAAAAAGCCCATCCCCGCGTCCTCGACGTGCTGCTGCAGGTGATGGACGAAGGTCGTCTGACCGACAGCCAGGGGCGCGTGGCCAGCTTCAGCGAAACGGTTGTCATCCTCACCAGCAACCTGGGCGCTTACCATATGCTGGTGCCCGTCATCGGCGAACGGGAACGAGAGGAGGTCATGGGCGAAGTGCGCCGCTTTTTCCGGCCCGAATTCCTCAACCGGCTGGACGAGGTGATCCTCTTCCACCAGTTGACGCCGCCCCAGTTGGCCCAGATCCTCGACCTGCTGCTTAAGCGGGAGTTCCGCCTGACCGCCAGCCGGCAGATCGACCTGACCGTCACCCCTGCCGCCCGCCGCTGGCTGCTGGACCAGAACGACGAGCCGGAGTTTGGTGCTCGCCCCCTGCGCCGCATCATCGCCCGCCACCTGCGCGAACCGCTGGCCGACTTTCTATTGAGCAGTCCCCCCAACCGGCAGCAGCAAACAACCATCACCGTTGATGTGCAAGGGGATAAGCTGCATTTTGATATGGACGATGGACGATAGACGATGGACGATGGACAATGGACGATGGACGATGGTCCGTGGTCCGTAGTCCGTGGTCCATTAAGGAGCTTTTATGAACGATGAAGCACGTAAAGATCAGCTTAAGCAGCGGCTAACCCACCAGCGCCAGGGGTTGCTGGACGTGCTGGCCGGTTTAAGCGATGAGGATTGGCAAACGGCCGTCTTTCCCGACGATGAAGAAATAGACCCCCCCTGGACGGTGGCCGACCTGGTGCGCCATGTGGCCGATGCCGAGCTGAGCATGACCCGGCTAATGCAGCTCATTCGGGAGGGCGGCGAGGGGGTTCCGGCCGATTTTGACCTCAACCGCTGGAACAACAGCCGCCTGGCCAAGAACCGCCACAAATCCCCGGCCGAAGTAACGGCCGATATGGCCCAACAGCGAGCCGCTCTCTTTCAATTCATTGATTCCTTAACGCCGGCGGATCTGGAAAAAGCGGGGCGACACGGCCGGGGCACCATCATGACCATTGACCAGATTTGCGTCTTGATAGCCGGGCACGATAAGCTGCACCTGGCCGATATAAAACAGGCTGTGGGTCTATAGACTGTGGGCCAATAAACGGTGGGCGGGTTAATAGACTGGTCAGTCTATTAACCCGCCAAAAAAAGTGAGATGTCCCATAAGCGGGCGCTCATGGGAACATCTCTGGGGGGGAGCCAGCGACAGTGTATCACAAATATGGAATGGTGCAAATTAAAATGGGGCTTAAAACGGCCGCTGGCACGCCATTTACCTTAAAATTTCAAGACGATTTCCGGTAGGGGCAGTGCCTTGTGCCTGCCCACCTGAGGGCGACCACAAGGGTCGCCCCTACATCCAACAGGTTTTTGTCTCTTTGGGAATTCGCGTAGTTTAATCGTATTCCGTATTGCGTATTCCGTAATACTCTTTGGTTACGCAATACGAAATACGTAATACGCTTTGTAACCCTGAAGACCCATATTTTTCTGTAAGCGTTCAGAGTATAGCTGATTCTATCAAGTCCAACACCGGCTTTAACAGGGGGCCGTTGGTGGCTATACCCTCTTTGGCCAGCGTACGTACCTGCCCCTGCCAGTCGGTAAAAGTGCCACCCGCCTCTTCCATAATAACCCGCAGC
>JAWOIM010000704.1:0-5778 GCA_046484685.1 Chloroflexota bacterium
AATCAGGGGCCATCGTCCATCGTCCATCGTCCCTGGTCTATGTTCGGAGGAGACTATCTCATGCAATCTATCCCTATACATGACAACTGGGTTTTTCACGACAACGATCCTTATGTCGAGCCACTTTTTGTGAACGAAAACGGCCGTATCCTCCGCTTTGCTTTTAAACCCGGCCAGTCCGTTAAAGAGCATACAGCCCCCAACTTGCCGGTCTACATCGCGGTCCTTAAAGGCGAGGGGCTGTTTTCCGGTGCTGACAGCCGAGAAAAGCGCTTTGGAGCCGGTGATTTGTTGATTTTTGACATTGGCGAAGCGCACGCCATTCGCGCAGATAATGAAGAGCTGGTGGCTTTGCTGGAGTTTTTTGCCAGTGAACCAACCGAATTGACCGCTGACCTGGTGGCCATAATAGAACAGATTGCTCTACAATTGGGTCATGTCGTTGAGCGCAATCAGGCAGAAAAAGCACTGCAAAACAGCCAACGCCGGCTGCGCCAACTGGCCGGATGGGTCGTCGAAGCCCAGGAAGAGGAACGGCAGCGGGTCTCGCGAGAGCTGCATGACGAAGCCGGGCAGGCTTTGACCGCCCTGAAGATCAGCCTGGAGTTGATTCAGGCGAGTCTGCCTGAGGAGTTAACGGCCGTTTGTGACAGCCTTAGCGATGCCATCAACCTCACCGACGAAACGATGGAAGGCATCCGCCTGCTGGCCCATAACTTACGACCGCCGGTGCTGGACCAGTTTGGTCTGGACGCCTCCCTCGAAGGTTTGTGCCGCGACTTTGCCGAGCGTATCCAGGTACCCATTTCCTACCAGGGCACTGAGCTGCTTTCCCTGCCCGATCCCACCGCAACCTCTCTTTACCGCTTTGTACAAGAAGCCCTGACCAACGCTGCCAAACATGCCAATGCCAGCCGGATCGACGTTTCTCTACAGTGCGAGGACGGTCAAATAAGCCTGACTGTCGCCGATGACGGCCGGGGGTTTCGGGTAAAATCGGCCGAGGATATACCCCATACAAACGGTATGGGCCTGATGGGTATGGTAGAGCGGCTGATGCTGCTGGGCGGTCACTTGCACATCAATTCCAGTCCCGGTCAGGGTACGCACCTGACGGCGACCATTCCCTATCAAACAGCGCAGGCGGAAGAATGATTCGTCTCATTATCGCCGTGTTTTATCTCCCCCAACTGGCGGATACAAAAATCCACTAACCAGCCGATGCTAACCGAGAAGGTTCCCTGTATTATTAACCATAGGCAAGGATCTTGCCTTGTTTCTAAAACTGCCTGCCTAATTTCACCACGATTGCATGTCGTTCTGGTATAATAGGGGTATGTGCTGAACTGTCCGGCAGTCAGCAACAGCCCACCGCTACAATTACCCCCATCCCTCTGACCGCAGTGTGGGTATCAGCTATTATTATAAGTGAGAACGACACGCCGGTGAGTACCGTTGCCGCAGAGGAATAATATGACCAGTGAGAAAGACCCCATCATAGAGCCAGAAACCAGCGAGCCAGAAACCAGCGACCCCACCGCAGAGCCATCATTAGCACCGCTTGAAAACAGTGCCGCCATAGAGCCCGAAGCGGGCGACCCCCCTGTGGCCGATTTTCCCACCGTGGGCATTGGTGCCTCGGCCGGTGGCCTGGCGGCATTTGAAAAGTTTTTTGCCGCTATGCCGTCCGATAGTGATCCCGGCATGGCCTTTATCCTGGTGCAGCATTTGTCACCCGACCACAAGAGTCTGCTGGCGGAACTGGTGCGGCGCTGCACCCGGATGCAAGTTTACGAAGTAGAAGATGGCATGAGGGTGCAGCCCAACTGCGCCTACATTATCCCGCCAAATCATGATATGGCCTTTTTGCATGGCAAGCTGCATCTGTTAGAGATGGGCGAAAGACGGGGGGCGCGCCTGCCGATCGATTTCTTTTTCCGTTCTCTGGCCAAGGATCAGCGCGAGCGGGCCATTTGCATTGTGCTGTCTGGAACCGGCAGCGACGGTACGCTGGGCCTGCGGGCCATTAAGGAAGCCGGCGGCATGGTGATGGCCCAAACGCCCGACTCCACGGAGTTTGACGGGATGCCGCGCAGCGCCATTGCCACCGGGTTGGTGGATTATGTGCTGCTCCCGGAAGAGATGCCGGCTCAGCTCATGGCCTACGCCGCCCAGGCCTATGGCCACAAGCCGCGCCCGACGCTGACGCCCCAACCCCCACAGAACAAACAGAACAAGCTGAACAAGATATTCATTCTGCTGCACGCCCAGACCGGCCACGACTTTTCGCAGTACAAACAGAACACGGTTACCCGCCGCATCGAACGGCGTATGGCCGTGCAGCAGATTGCGGAACTTGACGACTACATCCATTATCTGCAAAAAAACATGGCTGAAGCAGAGGCACTGTTTCAGGATTTGCTGATCGGCGTCACGCAGTTCTTTCGTGATCCCGAAGCCTTTGCCGCCCTGGAAGCGCAAGCCTTACCCCAAATCCTGGCGGCAAAGTCGCGCGGGGACCTGGTGCGGGTTTGGGTTCCCGGCTGTTCCACCGGTGAGGAAGCCTATTCCATCGCCATCCTGCTGCAGGAGCAGATGGAGGCGTTGAAGCAGCGTTTTAAGGTGCAGATTTTTGCCACCGATATTGACAGCCGGGCCATTGCCACGGCCCGTGCCGGGGTGTACCCGGCCAGCATTGCCGCCGACGTCTCCCCGGAGCGGCTGGACCGCTTTTTTGTCCATGATGCGGCGAAGAGCGTTTATCGGATTCAAAAAAATGTGCGCGACATGCTCATTTTCTCGGAGCATGATCTGATTCAGGCTCCCCCTTTTTCCCGGCTGGACCTGATTAGCTGCCGCAATCTGCTGATTTATATGAACGGGGCGTTGCAGAAGAAGTTGATACCCCTGTTTCACTATGCCTTGAACCCCGGCGGCCGGCTCTTTTTGGGTACTTCGGAGAGCATAGGCGAGTTTGGCCAACTCTTTACTCCGCTGGATCGTAAATCGAAGTTGTACCGTCGCCAGGAAGATGCACCCGGCGCGGACTATCCGAATTTAGGCCAGATTATCCCGGCCGCAACGCCGGTCCGCTTCAGGCCACGGCCGTTAACCACCGCCACCAATGAGACGAACCCATCGCTGCGCAAGCTGACCGAACAAATGCTGCTCGACGAGTATGCCCCGGCCGCGGTTCTGGTCAACGCGCAGGGCGACATCTGCTATATTCATGGCCGTACCGGACGCTACCTGGAACCGGTCTCCGGCGAAGTAGGCGTCAGCAACATTCTGGCGATGGCCCGCGAGGGGCTGCGACGGCCGTTAACTTCCGTTTTGCATCAAGCGGTGGCCAACCAGGCCCCGGTGTCCCGTCCTGGTCTGCGGGTGAAAATGAACGGCGGTTTTACCACCGTTGATCTGACGCTGCGGCCATTGGCTGCGGCCGGCGGCAGCGAGTCAGAGTTATATCTGGTCATTTTAAAAGGGGTGGGGGAACAGGGCAGGGAAACGGACGTGGCCCCCACCCCCGACGAAACCCACTTCAGCGGCGACAGCGACATGCGCATTGCGGCCCTGGAGCAAGAACTACAGGCGAAAGAGGAATATCTGCAAACGGCCGTTGAAGAAATGGAAACGGCCAACGAAGAGTTAAAATCGACTAACGAGGAGCTGCAATCGGTCAACGAAGAACTCCAGTCTACCAACGAGGAACTGGAAACCTCCAAAGAAGAGTTGCAATCGGTCAACGAAGAACTCTCTACCGTCAACGCCGAACTGCAACAGCGGGTGGCCGAACTGTCACAGGCCAACAATGACATGAACAATCTGCTCGCCGGGACCGGCGTGGGCACTATTTTTGTGGATCATGAGTTGCGGATCCAACGCTTTACCCCGACCGTGACGGAACTCATCCACCTTATCCCCACCGACATCGGCCGGCCGGTGGGCCATATCACTGCCAATCTGGTGGGCTATGATCGCATGGTCACCGATGTAAAGGCTGTGTTGCATACCCTGACGCCCCAAGAGGTCGAAGTGCAAACTCCGGCGGGCGACTGGTATATGCTGAGCATCCGCCCTTATCGCACCCTGGAAAATGTGATCGAGGGGGCGGTGATAACCTTTGTAGACGTTACCCGCATCAAAAAGGCGGAAGCGCTGCAACGACTGGCGGTGGTGGTGCGCGACGCAAACGACGCCATCACGATGCAAGATTTGCAGGGCAACGTTTTGGCCTGGAACCCGGCCGCTGAGCGCTTATACGGTTGGCATGAAACGGAGGCATTGGTGCTGAACAGCCGTAACCGAATTCCCCAAGATTTGCACGCACAAGAGGTGGAAGCACTCCGACAGTTGAGCCAGGCGGCCGTTCTGGAGCCATATCGTACTCGCCGCTTGAATAAAGAGGGTCATATCGTGGATATTTGCTTAACGGCCACGGCGCTGCTCGACGAAGCCGGCGAGGTTTACGCCATTGCCACCACCGAGCGACAAATGGACCAAAGTAAAAAAAATGAGGAACAGGGGGAGAAAGAGTCATGAACGAAATAGAGATGAATTCTGCCGAGAATGTGCGCCGGCACGCCGAAAAAATTGCCGCCCAGATGTCCAAAGAGACGGCTTCTTTGTCGCCTGAAGTGAGACAAAATCTGCTTCATGAGCTGCAAGTACACCAGATAGAGCTGGAGATACAGAATGAGGAGCTGCGCCGGACGCAGTTGGAATTGGAAGCGGCGCGGGCACGCTATTTTGACCTCTATGATCTGGCCCCGGTCGGTTATATCACGCTCAGCGAGCAGGGAATCATTGTGGAAGCCAACCTGACGCTGGTTGATCTGCTGGGGGTGACACGAAAGCAGGTTGTGAAACGGCCGTTAACGCGCTTCATCTTTCCCTCGGACCAGGACATCTTTTACCACCACTACCGCCAGCTTTTTGCTACCGGTACACCCCAAATATGCGAGCTGCGCTTGTTACGTGCCACCGGCGACCCTTTTTGGGCGCAGTTGGAAGCGGCGATCACGCCGCAAACGGATGAAAGCGCGCCAACCAGCCGCATCATCATCAGCGACATTGGCACGCGCAAGCAGGCGGCGCTGGCGCTGCGAGAAAGCTACCACCGCCTGGAAGAAGCCATTGACGAACTGCGTGAAGCGCAGTCACAGCTTGTGCAGCAAGAGCGGCTGGCGGCCGTGGGGCAACTGGCGGCCGGTATCGCCCACGATTTCAACAACATCCTGGCGGTCATCACCCTCTATATTGATATGAGCCTGGGTACACCCGATCTCCCTGCCCGGCTGCAGCAGCGCCTGGAGACTATTGGCCATCAGGCCAGGCGTGCCGCCGACCTGGTGCAGCAAATCCTCGATTTTGGCCGGCGTACCGTGCTGCAAACCCATTTGTTGAATCTGACGACCCTTCTCCAAGAACAGGTCGAATTGTTGCGGCGCACCATACCGGAGTCTATCAAAATTCATTTTGCCGCTGAGACGGCCGATTGCCTGGTCAACGCCGATCCGACGCGCCTGCAGCAGTTGTTCACCAATTTGGTTCTGAATGCCCGCGACGCCATGCCCGACGGCGGTGATCTGCGTCTGAGTGTAGAGCAACTTCATTGGGGTCACCGCGACACAGCGCCGCTGCCAGGCATGGCCGCCGGTAACTGGGTGTGCATAACCGTTAGCGACAGCGGCATAGGTATTTTGTCCACAGCGCTGCCGCATGTCTTCCAACCGTTTTTTACCACCAAAGGCCCGGGCGAGGGCAGCGGGCTGGGGC
>JAWOIM010000709.1:0-3396 GCA_046484685.1 Chloroflexota bacterium
TTAGCGACAAGCTGCTGGACCACCTCATCTTTCTGGTTGGCCCCCACCCCTTCTTTTTGCATGTAGCCGGCTACCATGCCTATCAGGCCCTCAGCCAGGAGCAAAAATTAACGGCCGAAAACCAGTTCGCTTCCCTGGATGACCCCATCGAAATGGAAGCTGCCTCCCACTTAGGCTATCTGTGGCAAAACCTGAGTCCTGATGAGCAGTACGCCCTGGCCATTGCCGCCGGTCCTATTGACAGCCTGCGCCAATTGGAACAACAATGCCTGCTGCAAAACACAAACAGCGATTACAGTTACACCAGCGACATTTTACGTCGCTTTGTGCGCCGCCAAAAAGTTGAGGGATTGATTCAGTTTGGCCCCTTTGTCATTGACCAGCAGCGTCACCAGGTTTGGGGCAAAGGACAAGAACTTAGCCTCACCAATTCCCAATTTAGTATTTTTGTGCGGCTGGCCGAGCAAGCCGAGCAGGTGGTACATGGTGAAGACCTGGAAATGGCTGTCTGGGGCGACGTGCTGGTCGATGACCCCGACCGTCTCAAAACCTTAATCAAGCGGCTGCGCCGTTCTATTGACCCCTTTGGCCACTGGATTGTCAGCGAGCGGGGGGTGGGCTATGCGTTACGATCCCCTGATTGACAAAAAAAAGAAGGGACGGTTACCGATAACCGGTCCACCGGCTGCCGGTCATCGCTTGTCGCTTGCCCGCTGCCGGCCGGGTAGGGTCGGTCTGCTTTTGTTATTTATTGGCCTGCTGGTTGGCTGGCCGGACCGGCCGGCGGCCCAGGCCCAATCGAGCGCCTACTGGCAATATTCGGCCGCGGCCAGCCTGCACCAGGTACTAAACATCGATCTGCGCGGAGACGGCGTCGATGAAATTTTGATTGTTACCCAAAGCGGCCAGGTAAACTTGCTAAATGCCGACGGCACACGTCTGTGGAATTTTGCGGCCAATGAACAGGTTTATGCCGTTACCGTCCTCAATCAGGGCACAGCGCAACCAGAAGTCGTCCTGGGCTTGAGCAACCGGCTGCTGCTGTTGGACGCCGAGGGTCGGCTTGTGGGTGAAATTCCGCTGACGCTGCTGCCGGGCCCGCTTAATCTGCTGACCGGCAGCAGTACGGCCACCGCCCAGGCCTGGCAAGAGGTGCGTCAGGCCCAGCCCCTGACCATAACCCCATTCCGCGTTAACGATACCCAGCAAGACATCCTTATTTTACTGCAAAATGGATCGCTGCAGCGCTACGACCGCAGCGGCCGTTTCCTCTGGCACCATCAAGAACCGGGCATAAGCACAGGCGATCCCAGCCTCCGCTTGCTGGTCGAAGATATGGACGGCAGCGGTCAGGATGAAGTTCTGCTCGGCTTTTTCGATTCCCGGCTCCGTTTCAGCCGGCTGGTTTTGTTCAGTGAATCCGGCCAGCCTGTCTGGTCCCAATCTATTTCAGGGCGCTTAACGGCCGCTGCCTTTATCCAATTTCAGACCGGCGAGCAGCAGCCCGACACCCCACCGCCGCCCTATTACATTGCCGTGGGCAACAGCCAGGGCCAGGTGCTGCTCTATAATAAAACCCAAAACCGTCTCTGGCCGCGCACCGTCAACCGACCCGTCACCGCCCTCAGTCCCGTGCCGCTGGCCGGTGGTCAGGCGCTGGCCGTAGGCACCGAAGCCGGCAGCGTCATTTTATATGATGAAAACGGCCGTCGCCTCTGGACCAACAACCTGGCTCCCGACGCCAACCGGCACGTGTTGGCCCTGTCGGCTCCGCCGCTAACACCGCTGCCTGATCAGCCCGTTCTGGCCGCGCTGCTGGTCTCGGCCCACGATGAACAAAATGCCGATATGATCTTGCTCGACCAGAACGGCCGTATTCTTACCGAATCGGCCAGCGTCGATACCCAGGGTCCCCTTTCCCGCCTGGTCGATGTCAACCGGGACCGTCACGGCGAAATGCTGCTGCTGCGCTTTCCCAATGTCGAACTGACCGGTCTGGGTATTGGGGCCAGCGACAACGCCAGGGAATGGGAATACTCCCTGGGAACCCGGCCCACAGCGCAACTGGTGGTTGATTTAGACAGGGACGGTAAAGATGAGCTGATCGTAGGGGGTGAAGACGGCCGTTTACATCGACTGCGTAACGAACCTACCAGCAGCGGTCTACACCGCTGGGTTACCGATTATGACCTGCCTGTTACCCATTTGGCCCTGCTGCCTTCTACGGGTGGCCAAAGCGGCAGCCCGCCTGACATTATCGTCATCCGCTATCAGGACAGAGACGGAGCCGGCGAAGGTCGCATTGAACGCCGCCAGGCCGACAGCCGCCTCTTATGGGAACAGCCTCTTCAGGCCCATGTTACCAGTTTGCTCATCAGCAACATCAATGAAACAAGCGAGTCAGAAATCCTGGTAGGAACACAGGAAGGCCAACTGATTGCCTATAGCAGCAGTGGTAACCGCTTGTGGTCGCTCAATCTGGGGGAAGAAAACGGCCGTTCTGTCAATCAGCTTCTTATGCTGCCTCAACCTGATCCCCAGGGCGCCCGACTGATTGCAGTCAGCGATCAACGGCTGCTCAAGCTGCGCCGCCTGAGCCACAACCCACAGGTGAGTGAGATCATGGAGTTTGACAGCCCACTCACCCACATCCACCATATTCCCCAGGGAAATGGAGAACTGGCTGTGCACTACCTGGTACTGGCAGCAGACGGCCGTTTACACGGCCTCAACTGGCGTGGCATTGAAATGACCCATCTCGGCTGGCCCTATCACCTCAACGCCGAGCCAACCCTCACCCAACCCGCCATCGAACTCTTGTTTGAAAGCGTTGACGCCTTTAATGCCACCACTGGTCACCGCGAGTCCTTTCTCATTGCCACCAACAACGACCGGCTGTACCGCTTCAATTTAATCGATAATATACCCGGCTTTGGCTGGAATTTAACGGGATTGGGGCAAATTACCACGCTCTACTGGGACGATCTGGATGGTGACAATCGGCCTGACCTGGCCATTGGCAACAGCCAGGGCAAAGTGCGCCTCTACACCGATGTACAGGGCCAACTCCCCCTCCTTGCCGGTGAAATCGACCTCTTCAGCGGTATCCAGGCTATCAACGTTTTGCAGCGTCGTCCCCACCAGCGAGCCGACCTGCTCGTCCTGACCGAAAATGGGCTGGTACAACTTTTCCGTGCCCAGGAAAATCGCCCCCCCCTGCTCACTAAACCAACGGCCGAAGCCAATATATCCCAATACACCATCAGCGTCTCCGTATTAGATATAGAGCAAGATGAAGTTGATGTACGCCTGGAACTATACGACCCCGCCAGCCAAACCTGGCTGGCCCAGGAAACGCGCCGGCCGTTGCGCAACGGCCGTGGCGAGCTGTTTTGG
>JAWOIM010000740.1:0-3264 GCA_046484685.1 Chloroflexota bacterium
ACACGGATAAGGGGGAACACGGATATTTTTTGGTTTGTTTTCTGTTCCGTAAGTATTGTGACAGGTGTCAGTCAGACTTAAGGCCAAAGATTTGGAGTTGTTTACGGCCGAAATTGACTATGAGGCCGAATTTTAAGCCGAGATTTTTGAGATAGGTTTTGATGGCTGCGAAGTCGTGGACAGTGGGTAAAAACTTTTAAAAATCTTTATCTGTGTTCCTCCTATCCGTGTTTACAAAACGATCCTATTACCTTTTATTTTTCAAGGCAGCCACCTCCGCATCATCCCAGGAGAGGAAACGGCCGCTCCAACTCAGAGGAGCATATAGGGCCAGCAGGGCAATGGCCCGGCCCGGTTTTTCGGGTGGAAGGAGGCTGCCCTGTTGGTGCATCTCTACAAAACGGCCGTGGGCTGCGGCCGGCATACCGTCGACCCCTTTCTCACGAATCTCATCCTGCATGGCCGTATCGACCACACCGGGGCGGACGGCTACAGCCGTAATCGCTGGCTCTTCCTCGGCCAAAACCCGGTTAAACTGGTTGAGGGCACCTTTGGTGGCACAGTAGCCCGCCCAGCCGGGGATACCATATTCGGCCGCGCCGCTGGAAACGCTGATGACCCGCCCCTGCCGGCGGCGCAGATGGGGCAGAGCGGCCTGGGTCAGCCACATGGGACCGAGCAAATTGACGGCAACGGCCGTTTGCCATCCTTGCGCATCTGCCTCCGCAATGGGGGCAATGGGATCAATCACGCCTGCATTATGCACCACCGCATTCAAACGGCCGAATGTCTCAATTGTCTCTGCCACCAGCCAGCGGCAGGTCTCAAGCTGGCCCACATCCCCCGGCAGGGCCAGGGCTGTTCCTCCATTGGCTTCAATTTCAGCCCTTAGCTCATGCAGGGGCGTGGCCGAACGAGCATTGAGCACCACGGCCGCGCCCATTTCCGCCAAGATCTGGGCCACGGCCGCCCCCAACCCCCGTGAGGTCCCTGTTATTAAGACAACGTTCATGGTGCTATACTTATCATTCATTCATTATTTCACGTTTCACGTTTCACGTTTTTCGTTTCCCGCAGGACGGTCAACAAGGAGGCTACATCTTCTTGAATCAGATTCAGCAGCCGCACCATTTCCTGGCGGTCGGCGGCCGTAAGCCCTTGACGGGGCACACGGGCCAGATGGCCACGTATCCAGTCCAGCCGGGCAATGCCGATTGGCCGGCCGCTGCGGTCGGCGAGTACTCGTGCTTCCTGCCAGGTGGGATCGACCGGTTCGGCAGCCGGTTCGGCCGGTTGCTTGAGTGAAGTTTTGAACAAAGGTTCGGCTGGTTCCGGTTCCGGCTGGCGCAGGTGGCGAATAGCCTCTTGGACCATCATGTCAGGAGCGTGCTTCTTGAGGAAACGGGCCACCTGTTGGAATTCGTCGGCCGTGATGTCACCCGCCTGTAAGGCCCGGTGCAGTGCCCGCTGCTGGGAGGGTTTGAGGCCGCGCAAGATGCGCGTTTCCCGTTCGCTCAGCTCCCCGCTGCGGACCGATTCCTGAATTTCTTCGGGCAAGTCGAGCAGATTGGTCAACTGATTGATGCGCTGGCGCGAATAGCCCAGGCGCTCCCCTACTTTGGCCCAGGAAATCGTTTTGCCCCAGGGATCGGCCGGAATGTCTTCACTTTCGGCCGCTAAGCGGACAGTTAATTCTTCCTGCATCAGCTCCCGCAGACGCAGCAGCCCGGCTGCCCGGTCCACGTCGTTCAAATCCTCCCGCTGGATGTTTTCCACCAACTGGCGTACAAAGCGGGTCACTTCATCATAATCACGACGGCGAACCACGGCCGGCACTGTTTCCAGCTCGGCCAGTTGGGCTGCCCGCCACCGCCGCTCGCCATGGACAATCATGTACTGCTGGGGGCCGGTCTGGGTGACTTCGATGGGCTGGATGACCCCATCCTGGCGAATGCTTTCGGCCAGTTCACGCAGCCCCTCTTCGGGGAAGGTGCGGCGCGGCTGTTCGGGGTCGGGCACAATCGTCTCGGTGCGGATGGCCAACAACTGCATGCCGGCCGCCTGTTCAGTATCGGTGGCCGTGCTGAACAACTGGCTTAAATCACCCGTGCGGGGCTGTATGGGTTGGGACAAGTTAACTTTTGGTTTTTTTCTAGCCATGAGTTTGGTGAAACGTGAAGCGTGAAACGTGAAAAGTCACTCACGCTTCACGTTTTACGCATTACGCTGCTTAATTAGGATTTCTGGCCAGGATTTCACTGGCTATCTGCCGGTAGGCGTCGCTGCCGCTGCTGCTGGGGTCGTAGGCCAACAGGCTTTGGCCGGAGACGGCACTTTCGGCAAAGCGAATAGCCCGCTTAACCACGGTGCTAAAGATATGAATCCCGTCCCCATATTGGGTAGAAACGGCTTCCTCCACGTCGCGGGCCATCGTGGTGCGGGTGTCGGCCATGGTCAGTAAAATCCCCTCAATCGTCAGGTCGGGGTTGAGCTTTTTGCGGCGGACCGTTTCGATGCTGGAAAGGATCATTAAGGCCCCTCGTGCCGCCAGGTATTCGGTCTGAATGGGAATCAGGACGCTGTGGGCGATGGTCAGGGCATTGATCACCAGCAGGCCGAGAGAAGGGCTGCAATCAATCAAAATATAGTCATAGTCGTCCAGCACATCTTCCAGCAGGGTGGCCAGGACACGCTCACGGCTGAGCGTGTTGATCAGGTTGAGTTCGATCAGGCTCAGTTCGGGCTGGGCCGGCAGTAGATGAAACCCCTCATCGGTTTCATAAATCGAAGCGCGGATGTCACTGTCAAAGCCATCTACTTCAGCTTTGAGCGCATCATAAATGGTGGGCGAAATGTGATCGGGGTCAAAGCCGGCGTGTTGGGTCAGATTCCCCTGCGGATCGAGGTCAACGGCCAACACCCGTTTGCCTTGTTCGGTTAAGGCAGCCGCCAGGTTGATGGTGGTGGTGGTTTTGCCCACCCCCCCTTTTTGCATAGCAACAGCGATAATTCGGGCCATAGTGTCTCCTATGAAAGTGACGATGGACGATGGCCCCTGATTAAATCAGGGGTAGACGATGGATTTTCATTCATCATGATGTACCGCGTCCAGGTGAACTCTTTTGAAAGGATGAATCATAAAGATGAAGTGTCAACCGCGGTTGACACTTCCTGTGGTTAAGCTTATCAGAATGGCCGTTTTCCGACAATTGCTCAGAAAGGTGTGTCACTAATTAAAGATTGCAGCCAGTTGTTGAGCCAGTT
>JAWOIM010000760.1:0-3358 GCA_046484685.1 Chloroflexota bacterium
GGGGCGGAGCGTGGCTGTGGCTAGGGTTGTATGTTCAGGTGAAAACGGCCGTTGGCTCCACAGCAGCAGCAACAGCCCACTGCCCACTAACAGCAGGGGCACTAACCAGGTTAAGGGTTTACGCATCTTATGGAAACGTGAAGCGTGAAACGTGATGGGCTTCGCAGTCACGCATCACGTTTCACTCGTCACGCATCATGCTAATGTATTCACGTTATTCAAATCCTCAAACGCCTGCTTCAGCCGGGCATTAAAGGATTCCTCGGCCGTGCGCAGCCATTTGCGCGGATCGTAATATTTTTTGTTGGGTGAATCCTCCCCTTCCGGATTGCCGATTTGTGTTTGCAGATAGCCCTTGTTGGCCTCGTAATAGCTGCGAACGCCGCTCAGGAACGCCCACTGCAAGTCGGTGTCGATGTTCATCTTGATGACGCCATAAGAGATGGCCTCCCGAATCTCTTCCAGGCTGGAACCGGAGCCGCCATGGAAGACAAAGCTGATCGGATTTTCGGCCGTGCCAAATTTTTCTTGCACATATACTTGGGAATCTCGCAAAATTTTGGGGCGCAAGACCACATTGCCCGGTTTGTAAACGCCGTGGACGTTGCCAAAAGCAGCGGCCACGATGAACCTGTCGCTTACCTTCATCAGCTCTTCATAGGCATAAGCCACCTCTTCCGGTTGGGTGTAAAGGCGAGAGACATCCACATCGGTATTGTCTACCCCATCTTCCTCACCGCCGGTAATGCCCAACTCGATCTCCAGCGTCATATCTAGTTTGCTCATCCGCTCCAGGTAGCGTTTGCAGATGTCAATATTTTCCTCAATCGGCTCTTCGGACAGGTCGAGCATGTGGCTGCTGTAGAGTGGAGAGCCATGAACGCGGTAAAATTCTTCACCGGCATCCAGCAGGCCGTCAATCCAGGGCAGCAGCTTTTTGGCGGCGTGGTCGGTGTGTAAAATGACCCGCGCCCCGTACAGGGCGGCCACTTCATGCACGTGCCGGGCGCCGGAAATACCGCCGGCAATAGCCGCCTGCTGCCCCTCGTTGGACAATCCTTTCCCGGCAAAAAAGCTGGCCCCACCGTTGGAGAATTGCAGAATAACGGGGGCATTTAATTCGCGAGCCGTTTCTAAAACGCCATTGACGCTGTTGGTGCCCACAACGTTGGCGGCGGGCAAGGCAAATTGATTGGCTTTGGCGTGAGCAAAAACGTCTTGGACAGTATCCCCGGTAATAACGCCGGGGGCTAACTCTAGCTTTGACATGATTTTCCTCCTACAATTTGAGTAAGTGCCTGTAAAACGATTTTCCAAATCGTTCTGATCAATTTACAAAATTGACCTACAGCTAATTATACTTGAAAGAGAAGGGAGTGCGAAGTGGGTAAAATGACGTGCACACAATGAGTACCCAACCCATACCATCGTTGGTCGTTACCATTTCGTCACCAACTCGTTTCCTTAAACCAGTTGTTGTCCTGTTATAGTGTTGTCATATTGGCCTATAGGCTTCAGTTTAGTGCAAAAAGGAGAAAAATTATGTCAGCGATAACAACAGAAACAGGTGTAGACGGTATCAAAACAGGTATTGGGGCCGGTTTAGTCGGTGGCCTGGCTTTTGGTATAATGATGGCCATAATGGGCATGTTACCCATGGTAGCCATGCTGGTGGGCAGCGACAGCGCCATTGTCGGCTTTCTGGTCCATATGCTCATCAGTGCCTTTATTGGGGCCGTTTATGGCCTGGTAGCCATTCGTCTGCCTGAAGGGTGGGGCATAACGGTCGCCGCCGGTGCAGTCAACGGTGTTGTCTGGTGGGTGCTGGGTGCCCTGGTGATGATGCCGCTTATGTTGGGTATGGGCGAAATGGTTTTTGCCGTTGGTGAGATGCAGTGGTGGAGTTTGGTAGGACATTTGATTTACGGCGTGATAACGGCCGTTGCCTTTGTACAATTAAGCCAGCGCCTCTAGGATTGTTTGAGTTGTAGGCATGGACACACGTACAATAGTCACGCAAACCACCCTGACCTGCCCCGTCTGTGGCTTTCGCCAGGAGCTAGAGATTCCGGCCAACGCCTGTCTCTTTTTTCATCGCTGCGCCAACTGCAATATGCAGTTACGGCCGTTGCCCGGTGACTGCTGCGTCTTCTGTTCCTACGGCGACACGGTGTGCCTTCCCAAACAGAGAGAAAAGGCAGTATAATGACCGAAGACGGCGGACGAAAGACCAAAGTTCCGTCCTCCGTCTTCGGTCCTCCGTCAAAAAAGGAGTAGCAGCATGACCAACAGTGACACAAATACCGCCTACAACTACGACGAATTTACGCCAGAAAAAGTGTTGCCCTGGCTCAGCTTTGAAAGCAGTCCGCCGCTGGGGCGACCGGCCCCCGATTTTCCCCTGTGGCATTTAGACCAATCAGCCACCACCCTAAGCCAAATTTGGCAACAGAATCAGTTGACGGTGGTGGAGTTTGGCAGCTTTACCTGACCTTATTGTGGGATGGCGGCGCCATCCATGAATGAAATAGCCGAGCGGTTCGCACCCCACGGCGTTGGCTCTATCTTTTTGTATACCCACGAGGCTCATCCGGGTGAAAACTATCCTCACCTGACATCGATGGCCCAGAAATATCGCCACGCCCGTGCCCTGCGCGACCTGCTCGGCGTCACGCGCCCCATTTTGCTGGACGCGCTGGATGGAGCCTGCCATCGGGCTTACGGTTCGATGCCCAACATGACCTGGATCTTTAACCGGGCCGGCAGTCCACTCTACAAATCGGACTGGACAGATGCCAACAGTATCGGCAACGCGCTGGACTATTTTATAGACGTTTTTGAACGACGCCGTAACCGGGAACGGGTAGTTCCCTTCCACGTGCAGCGGCTGGATTATCGTGGCAGCGATCCCGACCGGTTTTATGAAGGGCTGGCCCGCAGCGGCTCCAAAGCAGTGCGGGAGTTTAGAGAAGCAGGTATATAATCATGGCCTTTTTGGTAATCTGGCGCGTGAAGGCGTGAAACCTTTCAACTGCGTTCAGGGCAAGCTGTGATGAGTGATGGAGTGCAAATGAATGGTGGTTTTCTTTCTTTACAATTAGATGAGTGGCAGGAGACGCGGGACGCGCTGCAGAGTTATGCCAGAGTAGTGGGCAAAATCCGGCAGGCGTTGACGCCGCCGCAGAAGCATTGGTGGCACGTCAGCCTGCGGGTAGATGGCGTAGGTTTGACGACCACGCCCATGTTGGCTCCTATGATTGTGGGGGAAAACGGCCGTATTCTCACCATCCTCCTCGACTTGGTCCAACACCAGACCCACCTGACCACCGGCCAGGGTCAGACGCAGGCCATACCGCTT
>JAWOIM010000078.1:0-3023 GCA_046484685.1 Chloroflexota bacterium
TGGCCAACGGCCTGAATAGCGTCTACCACAAAAAGGATGTTGCGCTCATGGCAAAAACGGCCGATTTCCAGCAAATCTGTGCGATGCCCGCTAAAAAACTGGATGGCGCTGGCGGCGACCAGTTTTGTATCTTCGTCCACCTTTTCTTTTAGCTTGTCCAGCGTCAGGCCGCCGTCAACGGCCGTTACCTGCCGCACCTCCAGCCCGTGCCGTCCGCCCAGGTTGAGCCAGGGATAGGCATTAGATGGAAATTCCATCTCGCAAAAGGCCATGTTGTCTTCTTCCAGGTTCCAGTTGATTGCCTGGGCCAGGGCGTTGATGCCGGCCGAGGTGGTGGTGACGGGCACGATCTCTTCCGCATCGGCGGCGTTGATCAGGCGGACCAGCTTTTCTTGCAGCGATGGCATCATCACCATCCCCTCTTGCTGCCAGAAACGGAGAGGGTTATGGGCCAGTTGGTCTACTGCCCAACCCATTTTGCGCCGGGTCCGGTCCGGCAGGGGCGAAATGCTGGCATGGTTAAAATAAATCTCGGTCTCACTATGGGGGAATTCGTTTTGGCGTAAAGCGTTGATATCATACATACGGTATAATCATAACCTATGGATCTAACGCCGCAACTATTGTTGTCCGCTTATTGTCAGGGCATTTTTCCTATGGCCCACGATGACGGGCAGATTTACTGGCATGACCCCAATCCGCGGGCCATATTGCCCCTGGTTGATTTTCATGTGTCGCGCTCCTTAGCCCGTACGATAAAAAAACGGCCGTTTACCATCCGCGCTAATTCTGATTTCGAGCGGGTGATTCGCGCCTGTGCCGCTCCGGCTGCCGGCCGCTGCCAGACCTGGATCAGCGAGGAGATTATTGCCGCCTATACCGAACTGCACCGGCTGGGGGTTGCCCATACGGTGGAGGCCTGGCAAAACGGCCGTTTGGTTGGCGGTCTGTATGGCGTGGCTGTCGGTGGCCTGTTTGCCGGGGAAAGCATGTTCCACTATGAGCGGGATGCCAGCAAAGTGGCCCTGGTCCATCTGGTACATAGACTGCGACAGGGCGGCTTTCGCCTGCTCGACATCCAGTTTATGACCGACCACCTGGCCCAGTTTGGAGCCATCGAAATCCCCCGTGCCGTCTATAAAGCACGGCTGCGCCAGGCATTGCAGGTGCAGGGGCAGTTTGCCACAACCATCTGATTTGACTGTTCCCGCACTATAGCGTTACTCTGCAAAATCTGCGCCTTGTGGGTGTGAGTTAATTTTTGCACCACAGAGAACACAGAGGGCACAGAGCAAAAGAGAAAAAACTCTGTGTTCTCGGTGCCCTCTGTGGTGAGAGTTTTTGGTTGTGGCTGCGTTACTTTATGCACTACTAATAAAAAGGAAAAATAACCATGAACACAAACCCCATCCACATTGACGTCTGGTCTGACTTTGTTTGACCATACTGCTATTTAGTCGCTTCCAGTTTGGAGGCGCTTCAGGAATCACATGGCGTAGCGGTGCGCTGGCGCTCGTTTGAGCTGCGCCCGCAAGGAACAGTTATCCCCCCCGCTTATCTGGCTCGCATTGAGGCTATGCGTCCCCAATTGTACCAAATGGCGCGGGAGCAGTATGGACTGGAGTTAAACAGCGGCCCTATGGGCATTGACAGTCGCCCGGCGCTAATTGGGGCCAAGTATGCCGAAGCCCAGGGCGTGGGCGATGCGTACCATGAGGCCGTTTTTGCCGCCTATTGGCTGCACGGCCGTTCCATTGAGGAAACGGCCGTTCTGGCCGATATTGCCGCCTCGATTGGGCTGGAACGAGACGCTTTTCTGGCAGCTTTGCAAGATGAGGCATGGGATACGGCCGTTGCCGCCGACATTCAGCAGGCCAGGGCTTATGGTCTGAGCGGCGTGCCGGCCCTCGTCTTTGCCGGCAAATATTTGGTGTCGGGCGCCCAGCCCTACCAAACGCTGGTTCAGGTGACGGAGCAAATTCAGAGTGAAACGTAAAGCGTGAAACGTGAAGCGTAAAACGTAAAACGTGATACGTAATACGTGAGGAATATATCTGCATCTTTGGAGTTTTAATTTAAGTGAGGTAAGCGTTCAGTTAGTCATAGAATAGAATACGGATAAACGCGGATGAAGTGGATAAACACGGATTTTTCTTCGTTTTATCCGCGAAAATCCGTCTAATCTGCGAAATCTGTGTTCTATTGTCAAGGTAAGTGAACGGTCGCTAGGTGAGTTTGACAATGCCTTCGCGCAGGGCGGCGATGACGGCCTGGGTGCGATCATTGGCCTGGAATTTGCCCAGGATATTGCTGACGTTGTTCTTAATCGTGCCCACGGCCAGGTAGAGGTCGTCGGCAATCTCCTGGTTGCTTTTGCCCTCAGCCATGAGTTGTAAGATAGAGAGTTCGCGCTCGGTCAGGCTCTGGCGCAGTTCCTGATTGATTTGGGGGGGCAGGGGGGTCTGCTGCAGCCGGTTGAATTCGCTCAAAATTTTGCCGGCAATGGCCGGGTCTAAATGGGTTTTACCGGCGGCGGCCTCACGAACGGCCGTTACAATCTCTTCTCCCGCCGCATCTTTCAACAAATAGCCGCAGGCCCCGGCCCGAATGGCGTCAAATACCCAGTCATCCCCGTCATAGGTGGTCAATACCACCACCCGCGTTTCCGGCAGCGCCGACCTGATGCGGCGCGTGGCGTGAATACCGTTCAGCACCGGCATTTTCAGGTCCATCAGCACCACATCCGGCTTTAGCTCCAGAGCTATCTGGCAGCCGGCCTCTCCGTTTTCGGCCAGGCCCACTACCTCGATTCCTTCGCTGTGGCTGAGGATAATATTGAGTCCTTTGCGGACAACTTCCTGATCGTCACAAATAAGTACTTTAATCATATAAAAGGGTGCACCAATTTATTGGGTCTGCCGAAAGGGGTTGCCAAAGCGTATTGCGTATTTCGTATTGCGTAACCAGAGCAAATTACGGAATACGCAATACGGAATACGACTAAACCCCGCGAATTCCCAAAG
>JAWOIM010000008.1:0-9225 GCA_046484685.1 Chloroflexota bacterium
GCCGCCGCTCCTCCTCGCGAGCGGTGATGATGCGCTGGCGCGACTGGCGCAGTTCGTCGGAAAGCTGCACGGCGCGCACGGTGTTGGCGGTGAGGGCGGCGATGCTACTCAAAAGCTTTTGTTCCTGGCGGGTGAAACGGCCGTTGGCCTCCCGCGGCGCGACGGCGAGGTGCCCAATCGTCTCCTGCTGGTAGGTGAGCGATATCATCTCCACATATCCCGGCGACTGGCCGGCGTGCGCTACGGGGACAAAACGGCCGTCGTCGTCATTGGGCAGCCAGATGGCCACGTGGGGCAGCTTTAGGGTCTGGGCGATGGTGTGGGCCAGATTGGGCAGGATGTCGGCGGGCGTATTGGCGCTTTCCAGTTGTTGGGCCAACTGGGTGAGAACGGCCGTGGGGTCATCCCGTTCACCATACAGCAGGCGGTTGGCGGCGCGCTGCAGCGACGTGCGCAATGGTTGGAAGAGGACGGCGATAACGGCCGTGGCCACCAGCCCGCCAACAGCGTTGGTTTGGGTGTGGAACAGCACACCCAGGCCGCTGACGATGATGATATAGAGACTGACAATAATCACGGTTAGCAACCCATAAACCAATGTGCGGTTGATAACCACGTCAATGTCCCACAAATTATGGCGTAAAATGGCAATGCCCAGACCTAGCGGAAAGAGAATGGGCAATATAAAAGAGACAAGAGGATTGACAGTATTGCCGTTTGTCAGCGCATTAACAAATGGTAAGTTAGGAAAGGCAAAGAATAAGACCATTAGCGCCACGGTGATGCCGGCCGAGTAGATCATCCACTTCATTTGCTCTCGCTCGGTATGGTGTGAGCGATGGTAACGCACAAAAACCATTATCCAACTGCCAGCTAAGCCCACAGCAAAAAGCAAGGCGGAAATCTGGAAAACAGCTTCAAAGAATGACTCACTGCCCGCAATTGCCCAGCTATTAGGCACACCCAAGTCACTTTGCCTCTCCGCATCCCACGGAATAAACGCTTGCTCTAGTTCAAACCCGATCATGGCCAAAACGGTAACGGCCGTTACCGGCCACCAGCGCGGGGAGGGTAAACGGCCGTCGGGGAAGAATTGCACAACCAGGCTAACGGGAATAAGCAGCCACGGCACCCAGGCCATATGACCTACCAAGGTAATGACAGCTTTTATCTGTTCTGACTGAATGGGAAGCGACAAAGCCATAGCGGTGGCACCGCTTTGCAGTTGGGCCACCGCCAGGAAAAAGGAGACCGTAAGGAACAGCCAGCCGACCGTGTGCCTGGCATGGCGATGGATAATCAAGATCGCCAGGCCGCCATAGAGGATGGAATTAAGCGAGCGAAAGAGAAGAATCCAAATCCAGTTTTCTAGCAGGTGGGGCGCACCAAAGCGAATCCCCAACGCCCCAGCGGTCAGCAGCATGAGCGAGTTAAAAACAAAAATAATTTGCGCCGTGCGTCTAGCCATTGTTGAGCTATCTGCGGATCGTTCTGACGCATTCTGTTTTTCTCTCATGCCGGTACTGTACTAAGTTTCGGTTATTTAGCCAATTTGTAAGGCAAATCGTTGCCTGTTTTGGATGGCGCAATGTTGTTCAACGCACGCCATCCCTGGTTACGCCTTTCAGGCAATGCCAGCCGATGGCTCGCTCACTGCTGGCTGCGGCGTTGCTTTGATGAGCAAAACAACTGCCATTACTACCAGCGGGAAGTACACGAGCGCAGGGGGCAGGAAGCCCACAAGTGCCCCAACCAGCAGCAGCAAGCTGGCTACAATCAAGACCCAGCCCAACCAGTTGGGATAGGCGCTCCACAACATCACCAGGCCGATGAGGGCCAGACCGGCAATCCAGGCCAGCGGGTAGGGAAAGGGAAATCCTGCATATGTTTCCCAGGCATGAATGTTGTTATATCTTTCAACACCATGAAGCAGCGCGCCCAGTAAAGCTGCCCCGGCTCCGGCAAAAGCGGCCGTTTTTACCCGCTGCGCCACTCCCAAACTTTGCACCTGCACGGCAAACAAAATCAGCCCAACGGCGACCACAATGCCGCCGGCCGCCATTAATGTGTTGGCAGTTGCCCAGCCACCGGAGTTGGCAGCGATGGCCTCTAGCTGCGTCTGCATATCGCTTGAGCCGTAAACTGCCAAAACGGATGGCCGACTTTCGCCATAAAAGGCAATGGCCGCCCCGATTACCATAGTAAGCCCTGCTAACTTTTGCATCAAGTTTCTCCTTATGTCTTTTTAGCTGTAAGAGGTTACACAGCCATAGGGTTACTGTGGCGGGGAAACGGCCGTTCCCATTGGTGCTTTTGCCTGACTAACAAGCCGATTCTTCATCACCACGAGCGTGACACCGACGATGATAAATAAAAGATACCAAAAGGCGGGAATCAGATCGCCTGTGACGAGAAGAGTAATGAGAAGCAAAACGCTGGCTGCCATCATCAGCCAGCCCAGCCATTTGGGATATCCAGCCTTGAGCAACACGAATGCAGTTAAAATCACTGCCAATCCAGTAGACACGGAATTAAGGGGAAACAGCCACAGATTGATGTTTTGATTGGCGACGATTGCCTCAGCACCCAACGTGATACGACCATATGCAATTATTCCCCACGTCACAGCGCTAATAACTGCCAGAAATACACCAGCGTAACAGACTGAGCGCACAAGCGAATTAGTCGTGAGCGTTTGAGCTGTCCTCAAGATTACGATAATTCCAATCGCTGCAATGAGGGCCCCGACGGCCGTGCTCAAATTGCCAATAGCCCATCCGGTCGGGTCATTCTGGATAATGGCGATACGCTCAGCGCTATCGGAAGTGGAAAAGAACGCCGTGACAGTCGGCACCGCCACCCCTCCCAAAAAGGCTGCTGACCCCACCAATAATAAAGTTCCTGCTATTTTTTGCATAAAGCTCTCCTTATACTCTTTTTCTTGCCAGAATTTTGAAAACAGGCCGTTAACAGCTCATTGACCTTATCGTAAAGCTAGTGGCAGACGCTGTCATGGGGCAGGTGTCCCAAACCGATAGGACAAAATGTCCCAAATTTATCATCAGCGCCGCATTACGTTGCCCTGCAATGTCGGGAACCTGAATGACAATAAAAAAGTAGGGTCAAGGCAGGTCTTGACCCTACTTTTGCGGCGATCGTTTCGATGTGGGCTTAGGTCAAGTCGATGAGGGCTGGTGTGACCTCGCGACAAACGGCCGTCTAAACCGTTGGCGAACCAGGGGCGCTGTCTCCCAGCCCCGCTTCACGAGCTTTGATAATGGCTTCGCTACGGCCGTAACCGTCCGCAACACCTCGGCCTTGTCCGCCCCCTTCAAGATATAGCCCCGCGCCCCGGCTCACATGACGTCAAAAATTTACCCTTATCGCTTATGCAGCCGCATCTGTACCGGTGCGGCAAAACCAAGCGTTGGCGTGTTGTCCATTTTAGCCTCGGTCAACTGCTCCAAGCGAAACTGTTGGGCGATGGTTGCCAGGAGCAGTTGGGCTTCCATCAGAGCGAACCCATTGCCAATGCAGGTGCGCGGCCCCAGGCCAAAGGGGAAATAAGCCCCTTTGGGCAGCGATTTCTCAAATCCGTCACGCCACCGCTCAGGCTGAAAGCTGTCCGGTTCGGCAAACCAACGGCCGTCTCGCTGCGTGGTATAGGGCATGAGGAAAATGATTGCGCCGTCCGGTATCGGCTCGCCAGCCAGCGCGAGGTCCGACGCCGCCTGCCGGAATAGATACCAAGCGGGCGGGTAGAGGCGCAGCGTCTCTTTGACAATCATTTGTGTGTATGGGAGCTGGGGCAAATCGGCGGCGGTGGGCGGGCGACCGCTGAGCGTTTGCGACAGTTCGGCCGTTAATCTGGCCGCGACCGGCTCATGCTGCGCCAGCAGCACCCAGGCCCAACTGACCAAAATAGCCGTCGTGTCATGCCCGGCGATGTAGAGGGTAATGAGTTCGTCCTGCAACTGCCGGTCGCTCATCACTGCGCCGGTCTCTTCATCATGGGCAAAAAGCAGCGTGGTCAACAAGTCGGGCGGGCTGGCGGCCTCGCCCAGGGCGCGACGTTCGGCGATGATCTGCCGGACGCATTGGGCCAGAGCGCGTTCGCCTCGCCTTTTTTGGCGCAGCGCGGGCAGCGGCGTCCAGGCGGGTAAAAAGGAGAGGGATAACGAGCGGCTGAAAGCGGCCAGTCCTTGCCCCAAATCGCGCACGGCTTGATGGATAACGGCCGTATTTGCCGCCGCCTCGTCCGTCGAGAAGAGGGCGTCCATAACAATGGTAAAGGTCAATTGGTGCATTGCCTCACCGATGGAAACGATTTGTCCGTCTTCCCAGCCGTCGATCGTTTTTTGGGCGTGTCCCGTCATCTGCGCGGCGTAGCGGGCAATACGAGCGTGGTGAAAGGCGGGCTGCATCAGGCGGCGCTGTCGCCGCCAAAAGTCGCCCTGGCTGGTAAACAAGCCGTTGCCAAAGGAAGATCGCAAGGCGCGGCGCATAAAGGTTGGTTTTTCCAGGGGCGGCCTGGGCTGGCTCAACACGGCGTAGACGTGATCGGGATGGAGGGCAAAGTAGATGGGGGACAGCAAGGGCATCCGGACGCGGAACAGGTCGCCGTAACTTTGCTGCAAGCGGCGCGGGAATCCTGGCCCGTATTGGCGGTACTGTTTTTGCAGTTGCGTGGCTGAAACTTGAAGAATCGTCATACCGCCTCGCTTATTGCTGCTTTACAACTATGCCAAACCGATTTTTGACGATACCTACAGTGTACACTTCCTCTCGCTGAATGGCTTCGGCCATACGCCGCTGCCAATGTTCGTTGGGCGGCGAGGGCCACTGGTCGATTCCTGTTCTTTTTAGCCAGGCGGCCGCTGCGTCAATTGTAGCCATGCCAGCAGTTGTCCTCATCAGGCAGCAGCGCTTCGCCGTAGGTCAAGCCTGTGGGGCATTAGCTCGTCTGCTGCTGGCGCGGCGGTGGTCATCGCCTGACACCCAAACAATACGATGCCTGATACCAGGCAGCTAATTTGCACTATCCTTGAGAATGACCGGAAACGCCTGGGCGGATTCGGTGAGATTGCTCTCTACCCACGCCTGAGCCTGGTTTTGTGTCATGGCGCCTTCTTCCATGTAGTGCATCACCGCCGGATCGCCGGCATACGTATGTACGGCCGTCCAATCCTGAGATTCAAAACAGCGCAGTCGCAATCGGGAAGTTTCGATAGGACGAATAAGCATCTATGTAACTCCTTTCAGGATGACCAGGCATCATCGGCCAGGATGTCGTCAATGATTTCTTGCAGCGTTTCGCGTATCAGCCGCATCTTCTCATTGCGGGTGAAGACGATGGGTTCACGCTGCAACAGATCGTTGTAGGCGGTCTTCACCTGCACCACCAGTTCTTCATTAAAAGGGTCGGCTTGCAGGCGCAGTAGGAGCTTCTTTTTCAACTGTTCATAAGGTTCGTTGGCCGGGTTGGTCATTTGTGAATTCATGGGCGCTCGTTTCCTTGATGAATTGGGCCACTGCCCGGCCAATTTCCTGACCGTGCGTGGCGACGATTAAATGGGTGCCGCCAGGGATGGTGACGATGTGAGCGTGAGGGATACGGCTGTGTGTGCCCACAGCGACAAGATAGGAAATAATTATATCCCGATCGCCATGAATCAACAGCGTTGGCACTCGGATATTTTCTAACGGCATTTCCGTCAGCCCCAATAATTGGAGGCCACCAAAAAACGGGGGCAAGTTATGGAACTATGACAAACGCTTTTTGCCCAGAATCGTTTGTGCTGAACAGAGGAGCATTAACTGACCAAAGAAATTTTTTCCTTACCAGAGATAGCCCCCGGTTTTTGGTGGTCTCCTTAAGGCAGCAAAGACAAAGATCAAAAGCAAGCCTGTTAGAACATGTTTTACCCACGGCAAGGGTAAAGCGGAAGCGTTTTGATGTGCCAGTTGCATGAGAACATTTGGGTTCTTAAACATAAGTTTTGTTCGCTATAACATCAAATCAAGGCTTTTGCGCTTGCAACGAAAATAAAAATGGTATCGTGCCATGCCGCTCCGGCAGCCGCCACCAGCCATCTTCTCCTTGCACCATGTGGGGAAATTTGGCTCTGGCGGCAAAGGGGAATTCGTGCAGAAATTCGATTTGCAGACCGGTTTGAATCAGTGAATTCAGAATTTCGCCTATGTGATGGTTCCAGATGTATTGCGTTGTGGTTTTCCCTTCTACATCAATGGCATAGGACACTTTGCCCTCATATTTTTCGGGTTTGGGGTCGAAGAAATACGGCCGTTCCGCCCGAAACTCCCCTGCTGGTTTTGATCGGAAAATGCGAAACGTTGGATGATCTTCCACAATATAAAATATGCCGCCCGATTTCAAAAAATGGGCAATAATTTGTGCCCAGCGGGACAGGTTCGGTAAATAATGCAAAACACCATACGATGTAAACACAATATCGAATGATCCGCTTAGTGCTTCAGGCAGGTCATAGAGATTGGCACACACGAAGGTTGCTGGAATATCCAATTCAGCACTTAGTGAACGCGCCAGCGCAATCGCCTCAGGTGAGAAATCGACACCGGTCACAATCGCGCCGCGCCGTGCCCAGGCCATTGTGTCCATGCCAAAGTGACACTGCAAATGGAGCATTGATTTGCCGCTCACATCCCCCAGTTCCTCAAGCTCGATTGAGCGCAGTCGATCCTTGCCTTTTTTGAAGCCTTCCAAATCATAAAAGGGTGCTTTTTCATGCAGAAGGGTCTTTTGATCCCAATCTTCCTGGTTTGCTTGAAAATATTGTTCCATAAATTGCTCTCTAGAATTTGCTGGGATAATCAAACACAGGGTATCATGAAATCACTGATAAAGCACCCCTAAAGCTCGATATTTAATGGCGCCTTCTCAGACAATATCGTGTATGAGCTACGGTGTTGGCGGCCTGGCAGTCGTAGGGCTGTAACGGCCGTGGCGAGCAAACAGCCATACGCTGAGTATAAATATCCACAGCAGGATTCCCAACTTGATTGATCCATATTTCTCTTCTTTTATATGGTGGAAAAGTGACACGTGATAATGCAATTAGTCACTTTGCTGTTTACTGTACCGGGAAAACGGCCGTCTTGTCATGAGGCAGGCGTCACCAATCAGTTGGGATAAAATGTCCCAAATTTACCGTCAGCGCTGCATTACGTTGCCCTGCAATGTCGGGAACCTGAATGACAATTGGGATAGGAGGGAGTGTCAGCCCCCTTCCTCCCACACCACCGGACATGCGGGTCGTGCCGTTAAAAGTCCGGATCGACCAGCACCAGCTTCAGGTAATCCAAGCCGAATTTGTAGTCCGAGGACTCGGGCTGTTTATCATACAATACAAGGATAAAATGATTTGTTTCATCCGCGTTGAAGTACCATTGCCCGAGCGGAATCTCGCCGGTCGGGCGGACTACGGGATCATACAGGGCAATGTTAAATATATGATCATCCTGGGAACCGCGGGAAAAAGTCAGGCGCATCAGGCCAAAGTCCGGCGCGTAGGTGGCGTTCAGATAAACTTCATAAGTGCCTGACTGCGCGATCTGCAGGTCAAACCCAAGGTCACAGTTCAGTCCGGCTCCGAACAAATGATCCTCTTCCAGCCAGCCTTCGCCGAATTCCGCCATGGGCTGGCGCAGTGTGTTGCAATTGGTGTCCCACAGCGGGCCGTCGTTATCAAGGTCAATGATCCGGGTAGAACTGGCGGACTCGCCACTGTCTCCATTACCGCTGCCGCTGGCTGATGATCCGGTGCCGGCCCGGTTCCAGACCACGCTCGCGGGATCCATCAGGGTATCGCTGTCCGGTCGGTAGGTCCATTCCCAATCGGCTGTCACCTGTTCGCCCGTGCCGTCACATGTGCCTGTTCCATTGGGTGCGATGAACGTTCCTCCTGTCGCCGAGCCGGTCCCTGTTACCCGGAAACCGTGCATCGGACTGCCGCTTGCGTCCAGGCCGCAGACCAATGCGCCCTGGTCGTAGTAGTCAAAGGTGAAGCGGTTATCGCCAGCCCCGGAAAACGTGACGGTCTGCAGGCTTCCGTCGGAATCTGTTGACTCCCAGGCACCAACAGCTCCTGCAAACAACGTGGATTCCGGCTCTGCCGTGGGAGGCGACGCGGTGGGCGGTACCTGAGTGGGCGGCACCTCGGTCGCAGGTGATTCACCGTGGTTGAGCGCTTCCAGGGTTTGCTGCGCAGCTGCGAACTGCTGGTCCTCGGTCATTCCGGTCCTGCTGCCGCAGGCAGAGAGCGCAAAAAGCAAAAGAAGGGAAATGACAATATACGTGCGTTTCATAAGCGAGTTTCTCCTTGTCTTATTCGATGACTGTCTGGACCAGAACGGTCTGGATAAACGTGCTTACCTGGTTGCCTGCCGCGTCGTATGCTCTGGCATAGTAGCTGTATGTGCCCCCACTAAATCCGCTGGATGCCGTAAAGTCGCATTCCTCTGCAAAGGAGCACGTGTGGAGCGGGACTTCAGAATCTCCCTGGCGGACGAAGTAAATTTCAATGAGGGTTACCCCAACATTGTCCTCCGCGAGGACAAAGAAGGAGACAGGTTCATCTTCCAGAGGGGAAAGCGGTGACCACTCCAGTTCAAGAATGACGGGTCGCTGGGTGTCTGGGACCGGCGTGGGCGTCAGCGTGGGCGGAACCGGGGTGTTTGTATTTGTGGGAGGTATATCTGTTGGTGGCACAGGTGTCGGTGGTACAGGTGTTGGCGGTACAGGTGTCGGAGTTGATGTGACAGGGGATGCATCGATTGGCGGCGTAATTGTCGGGGTTTCCGTGACGGGGGATGCATCTGTCGGGGGGATTTCGGCCGGCGCGGTGGTGCCGTCCAGCGGGCTTCTTACCATAAAACCGCCAACGGTAAACGTAGTCTCCGCAAATTCGCCCCACTGGCCGGCGCTGTTCTGGGCAGCCGCCTGTAGCACGAACTCCCCGGACCCATTTGCCTGGTAAGGATAGGTGAAAACCCGAAGATCGCTGCCTGAATCCGCTTCCGGCAGGGTGACCAGCAGTTCATTGTTCAGAAAAAGAGCGACCGCCTGCACTTCTCCGCCCGCATGGTCGGTCGCGTGCACGGTGATTTCCACGGTTTCCCCAATCACATACCAAGTGTTCCGCAGTGGCTCATCGATCCAGGTCTTCACACCCGGGTTTGTATTCA
>JAWOIM010000356.1:0-4129 GCA_046484685.1 Chloroflexota bacterium
TATCAGAGGAGAGACTTATGCCCATTTTACCCGAACTTGTTACTGAAACTGCCCCTGTGCAACGCGCCGATCCGGTTGGCTTAACCAAATCATCTGCCTTTGCCCGTGCGCCCATGCTGATTTATTGGGAATCGACACGAGCCTGCGATCTGGCCTGTGTCCACTGCCGGGCCGAGGCCGTTTCCTGGCGCAATCCGCTGGAATTAGAGACGCATGAAGTCAAAGAGATGCTGGACCAAATCACAGCCTTTGGCGGCCCCCGGCTGCCCCATTTGGTGATTACGGGCGGAGACCCGTTGCAGCGTGAGGATTTGTTTGAACTGATTGCCTACGGCCGTTCCCGCAATATCATCATCTCTGTCACCCCAGCCGGTACGGCTCGCTTAACGGCCACTGCCGTGCAACAACTCAAAGAAGCGGGCGTCTTTAGCCTGGGCCTCAGCCTGGATGGTTCAAACGAAGCGCGCCATGACGCCTTTCGCGGCGTCACTGGCTCTTTCCTGTGGACCTCAGCCGCGGCTCACCTGGCTCATGCAGCCGACCTGCCGGTACAGCTCAACACGATGGTTACCAGTGAAACGCTCGACGATTTGCCCCACATTTATGAACTGGTCAAAACCTGGGGCATTGAGCGGTGGGCACTCTTCTTCTTGATTGCCACCGGACGCGGCGAAACCCTGACAGAGATCACGCCGGCCGCAAGCGAACGACTGCATCAATGGCTGTGGGACTTACGCGCAGAAGCCCCTTTCCCCATTAAAACCACAGAAGCCCACCATTATCGCCGTTTAATGTACAAGCGGCTGCGGCAGCAAGGGCTGTCTGACAAAACTATTGTCGGGATGCCTGTTGGACGTGGTTTCGGTATCCGTGACGGCAGTGGCATCCTCTTTGTCTCCCATACGGGCGAAGTATATCCCAGCGGGTTTTTACCCCTGAAAGCCGGCAATGTGCGCTGGCAAAGTCTGGTTGATATTTACCGCAGCAGCGATCTGTTTCGCTCATTGCGGAACCCCGATCTCTTTTCGGGCAAATGTGGCCAATGTGAATTCCGCTATATGTGCGGCGGTTCTCGCGCCCGCGCCTATGCCGCTACGGGGGACCCGTTGGGCAGTGATCCGTTGTGCCTGTATCAGCCGCTCCTTGGGTAATATAGCAAGGTCCAGTCGTTAACTCTCCTGTGCAAATGTAACCCAGGTTGTTAACCTGGAAAAGCAGCAGGTTGGCAACCTGCGTTTATGTTTTCATTCCCGGTCACGCCGACCATTTGCTGGTGCGCCGCGGCGCGTGCTGTCTCCTTCCCAAAAATAACTGCCTAATAAAAGGACGGTAACCGGACGCAGCAGCGACGCTGCTTCGACGCCGGCCGTCTATACTGCCCATCAGATTTATTTCACGATTCAGTTATGAGGTGAATATGATGGACATGTTAATGGAACGCGGCAACTTTATTCAGGCATTGCAACGTCAGGTAAGCGATGAACTGGTCCGGGCGAAGACCTGGTCCCGGCCAACCCCTTTCGCCAACAAATCAACTGCAGAGGAACTCATTTTAAGAGACGGCACGGCCGTTAGCCTGCGGCCGATCCAGGCCAACGATCTGCGCCCGTTGTGGCATATGCACCAACGCCTGTCGGCCACCACCCTCTATTATCGTTATTTGCAGGCCTACAACCCCTCGCTGACCGATTTGGCCCAAATTTGTCACCTCGACGATGAAGTAGGCGGTGCGTTGGTCGTCACCAGCGGCCGGCTGTACAAGAAGATGGTGGCCGTGGCCTACTATATAAAGGATAAACGGCAGCCCCAGACGGCCGAAGCGGCTTTCCTGGTTGAAGATCGTTTTCAGGGACGAGGCCTGGGTCAGATTTTGTTGCAGCGCCTCAGCCAATATGGGCGCGAACGGGGGTTGACAACCTTCAAAGCGTTCATCCACCCCGACAATGTGGCCATGCTGCACATCATTCAGAGAAGTGGTTTAACCTTTACTGAAGAAGTGGCCTACGACCTGCGCGAGATACGTGTTCAGATCGGGTCGGAACGAATGGTATCCGGTTTGAAGGAGACAAAGCAATGAGTGCCCAATTATTAGACGACAAAACCAGTTTACACACCGGTTACAGATGGTTTGCTAACGCGACAAAATATCTAAAAAGCAGGCATCACCTGAAACTTGTGGCCGCTTTTGCGGCCGTATACGTCATCTGGGGCTCTACCTTCCTGGCCATTCGTTTTGCCGTGGAATCAATGCCCCCTTTCTGGATGGCCGGGACGCGCTTTGTCATAGCCGGGCTGGTTGTCTACATCTGGGCACGGCGACAGGGTGCCCTGGTGCCCACCACAGTGCATTGGCGAACAGCCTTTATTGTCGGTGGCCTGATGCTGGCCGGCGGTAATGGCCTGGTGTCCTGGTCCGGACAATTCGTGGCCTCGGGATTAATCGGCCTCCTGTCAGCGGCTATCCCCATGTGGGTGGTCATTATCACCAGCCTGGCAACCCGGCAGCGCCCTACCCGTTCGGTGACGCTGGGCATCCTGTTGGGGCTGGCCGGTATCATCTTTCTGATTGGACCGGAAAATGTGACGAGCGTTGAAGGCTCGCTGCTGGCAATCCTCATTGTTCTACTCGGCTGCATCTCCTGGGCTGTTGGTACCTATTACTCTCGCCAGGCGGTGCAGCATCCTTCCCTATTTATGGCAACGGGCTTAAATATGCTGGCCGGTGGACTACTGCTGTTGCTCGGCAGTGCCGTCAGCGGCGAACTGGCCCAGTTTGACCCTGTCACTATTTCGCTCAAATCCTGGCTGGCCCTGGGCTACCTGATTGTTTTTGGCTCGCTGGTCGGTTTTAGCGCGTATATGTGGCTGGTCAAAGTGACCACGCCAACTATGGCTTCATCTAACTTTTATGTCAACCCTGTGGTGGCCGTCATCCTGGGCTGGGCACTGGCCGGTGAGCCTTTAACTGCCGGCATCATATTACCGGCCGCCGCCATTATTGCGGCCGTGGTACTCATTGTCTCCCGGCCGGCACAGCTCAAAGCGGAAACGGCCGATCCAGACCAACCGGCCACACCTGCCCTAAAAACGGCCGATGCGAACTGTTAATTTCTAACGCAGAAACACAGAGGTGCAGAGCGCTAAAATCAAAAGCCGTCACGGGGAGAAGCAGGGAGAAAAATTCTCTGTTTCTCTGCGCCTACTTCGACTGCGCTCAGCACAAGTCTGCGTCAAATTTTGTTGCCTACATCACTACCCATAAAGCGGTGAAATTCGGTCAGGAACTTTTGCCAGGCGGGTTCATCTTCCAACAAAATGTGGTTCTTGCTTTCCAGGGGCACAAAGCGGGCGTTAGGAATCAGCCCTGCCAGCAAACGACCCTCTTCAAAGGGAATACGGCCGTCATCACGGGCATGCAAAACCAGCGTCGGCGCAGTTACCTTACGCGCCAGGTCTGCCACATTGATCTGGTTAAAACCGCTCACGATCCGGGCTGCATTTTCAGGCGAGCTGGAAACGCGCTGCAGCTCATTAAAGGCGTGATACAAGTCAGGCGTACCGTCGGGCATAAACAGCGCCGAAAAAACCTGGCGAAAGGCGGGATTTTCCCGGCCCCAGCCAACCTTAATCAGGTCAATGAGCGTCTTGACCTCCAGCAGCTTTGCTTCGGACAAATCTCGGTGCAGCTTGCCGCGGGCGTAGCTGCCATACAAGATGAGATGGCTGACGCGCTCAGGATGTCGCACCGCGTAAGCAATAGCGATTGCCCCACCCTGGGATATGCCCAGCAAGGGGAAACGATCTACGCCGGTCGTCTCCACCACCGCTTCCAGATCACTCAACCAGGCCTCAAACGACATATCAGCCACATCCCAATCTGACAGGCCGCAGCCGCGCTCATCATAGCGGATAAGGCGGTGTTGCTGCGACAGTCCATGCAGCCAGTGACGCCATACCGGGGATTCCCAATCATACTCCAAATGGCTGAGCCAGTTGGCCGCCTTGACCAGCGGTGGCCCCTGGCCCACCGTGGCATAAGCAATACGCACCTCATCAACCGATGTACAAAAACGAATTTCCTGCTCTGCGGCTGATTTTAATTCACCATCTGTTGTGTCTGCTGGGGGCG
>JAWOIM010000424.1:0-13142 GCA_046484685.1 Chloroflexota bacterium
AGGCCAAAATGCTGGAGGCGTCATTGATAAAATCTTTGACCACTACCTCTGCCACAAAATCAATGCCCAGCGTCTGGCAAGCCTCGTGGCAGTGACGCACAGTGGTATGCAGATAGTTTACCAACACGGGGTCTATTTCATAAAAGGTAGTTTGAATGGCAGCCGGTCGCTGCTGTCGTTTGCTTATTTCATCAATAACGGCCGCTGTCAAAGAGCCAATGCCGGCCCCGGCATCCAGCAAGTGCATGGCCATCGGCAGCGGGTCGTTAAAGAGGGAAGCCATAAATTGGGCGACGGCTGCCGGGGTCAAAAACTGGCCTAATTGGGCACGGTTATCGGGGTCAAGCTGACGCGTGGCGTCCAGGCGATAACTGTCAGCCAGGGCTATCGGCTCTTGTATACGCTTTGAGGGTGTGGTTGTCTCGGTCATCCTGCCCTAAGCATACCACATGTATAGCTGGGTATACAGTTGTCATTTGCGTTGCTGCTGAAAGGGATAAATAGGCAGGATTAACAAATTGAATTATGTCAACTATGCTCCGATCTCCTGATCGTCACGTAGTAATTGGTCGGTGGTAACATTGAATAGGTTGGCAATTTTGATCAGGAGGTTGACGGATGGCTTGGTAATTACCATCTGCCTTCGCTATACATGATACGGCCGTTAACAGTCAAACGAAACTTCTTAATATTGGCCCATAGTTTGTTTGGCTCGAGTTCAATTACCGCCTGGTAGCGCTGATCCCCATCATCAAGTTCAAACTCAAACTTTGTTTCCCATTCTATCGCGCTTCCTCCCTCACATACTACTGTACCGTTAACGATAACTTGTTCAACTGAGTTTTCAAGATCAAACATATGATTGACAAATTCAATCTGATAGCTTTCATGCGCCAATTTCAAATTGATGATCCGTTTTGACCATCCTTTGTGGGCCAGGGTTGCATACCAATTACTCCCGTCGTTTGATGTTATTGGCCCTGCCGAGGAAATAGAGGAAGACGGGCTGTCTGCTAAAGCAACATTATCATCTGCATACTGTGGCTTGGGGGGTACTTCCATAACTGAAAGCCAATCTATATGGGGGCGACTTTCTTTAAGCGCGGCAAGAAATTCTTCCAGCCGGTGAAGCCGTTGTATATGGATGATTAGCTCTCTGACAAAAACATCTTTTCGGTTGCGGGGCAAGTTTTCCACTTCAATTTGTAAATCAAAGCAGAGGGTAAATAATTCCTCAAGGCTAAAATGTTGATGAACCAGTTGCCGTAATTTGGACCAATTCATTTTATTGATGTTTATCCCCCAGCCAGCACCGTCCGCATCCCGTGCATAACCGCCTCGCTGGCCAGCTCAAAGCCGGGACCGGGGAAGAGGCCCAGAACGAGGGTGGCCACGGCCGTTATACCCACTACCGCCAAAACGCCCCGGCTGGTAAATAACTGCACCTCACCCTCAAACATATACATCAGGTAGACCACGCGCAGGTAGTAAAAAGCGGAGACCACGCTGGTGACAATCCCGACGATAGCCAGCCAGATCAGGTCAGCTTCAATGGCTGAGCGGAAGACATAAAATTTGCCGGCAAACCCACCGGTAGTGGGGATACCGGTCAGCGACAGCATAAAGAAGGCCATGGCCAGGGCCAGCAGCGGGCTGTGTTTGGCCAACCCTTTGTAGTCGTCTAACTGTGTGCCTGTGTTCCAGTCCCGCTCCAGGATCAGAACGATAGCAAAGGCGCCCAGGTTGGTAAAAAGGTAAGCAAACATATAGAAGAGGGCCGCGCCCACCCCGTTTTCGCTGCCCATGGTGGCGGCGACAGCAATCATAATATACCCGGCGTGGGCAATACTGGAATAGGCCAGCATCCGTTTGATATCGTCCTGCACAATGGCCACTACATTGCCCACTACCAGGGTCAAGGCGGCCAGCACGGCCACGGCCGGCACCCAAATGTCGCCCACATCAGGCAGGGCGATCACAAAAATACGAATCATGGCCGCAAAGCCGGCCACTTTGGCCCCGACCGACATGAAGGCCGTCACAATCGTGGGTGCCCCCTGGTAGACGTCGGGCGTCCACATGTGGAAGGGGGCCACGGCCACTTTGAAGCCAAAGCCAACCAGCAGGAAGGCAATACCGGCCAGAAGCAGAGAATCGGCCGTGGAGACGCCGGCCAAAATTTGCGGCAGCAGCGTGGAACCGGTGGCCCCATAAACCAGGGCAATGCCAAAAACTAAAATGGCCGAGGAAAAAGCCCCCAGGAAAAAATATTTCATAGCCGACTCTTCTGAGTCGGGGTGGGGGCGGGCCATGCCGGACATAATGTAGAGAGGAATGGAGAGCAGTTCCAGGGCCATAAAGATGAGGATCAGGTCATTGGCCATGCCCATCAGCATCATACCGCCGGTGGAAATAAGGATCAGCATGTAATATTCAGGCCGGTCTAAGTTCAGGCGACGCAGGTAGCTCCCCGACATAAGGATGGTGAGCAGGGCCGTCAACAGAAAGGTGACGTTAAGAAAGGTGGCATAATTATCCACAATAAGCATGGCCGGATCAGTGCGGGAGACGAATGTGCCCCCACTCCAGCCCCACAGCCCAATACTCTGCACCAGGGCCAAAAGCAGGCCAATCACGGAGACCCAGGCAGCCCAGCCTTTTTTGTCGTCGGGGATAAAGAGATCGATGACCATCAGGAGCAGGCCCCATCCGGTGACGATGATGACGGGTAAAATCGGTAAAAAATTTATGGCAGGTGGCTGAAATTCCATAGTTCCTCAAGCCTTTGTTCAATTTATCACAAATTAAGACATACCACTATATCACATCTTGGACGATTTGAAAGTGAAATGAGCAAGTGAAAAGTATCTCATTCCCCACTTCTTACTTCTCACTTCCTACTTCCTTCCGCACCCAGACGCGGTTGCTGTGGAAGGTGCTTTGCCCGGCAATGTCGGCCAGGGTGTCGGGAGTGGTCCAGTTGATGTTGCGACCCCCGGGCAAGTGTTTGCTCCAGCGCCCTTTGGGTGAGGCCAGGACGCCGGGGCGCACGGCCTCGGTTACCACGGCCCGCAGTTGGCACCAACCACGGCCGTTTTCCACAACCACCGTGTCCCCATGGGCAATTTCCCGCGCCTGGGCATCGTGGGGATGGATTTCGACAAAGGGCGTGCCCTCGCGCTGCACCAGATCGGGCTGACCGGCAAAGGTGCTGGTGACAAAATGGTGGGCGGCCCCGGTCAGGAGTTGGAGAGATTGGTCGGGCGCAAAACGGCCGTTTCTTTTCACCGTCTCATCGCCACCGACAAAACCATCATCTGCACTATTCACCCAGTTGGGCAGGGGGTCAATGCCTTCCGCCGCGGCCAGGGCCGCGCAGTAAAGTTCCACCTTACCGCTGGGGGTGGGAAAACGGCCGTTGGCAAAAGGCACGTCTGAGTCCAGATCAAGCGGAATGGCCCCATCACGTTTTAAGCGCTGCAGCGTGATTCCTTTGAGGGCCGGATTATATACAGCGGTAGCGTTCAACACCTCTTCAATAATGTTGTCTACGTCATCATAAAGCCAGGCTTCGCTAAAGCCCATTTCGCGGGCCAGCAGCCCCATCAGCGCCCAATTCGACTTACACTCACCCTGGGGTGGGATAGCCTGTGCATTGTAGGCCAGCAGCGTGTGGCCATACCCCTTGTGCAGGTCGGCCTGCTCCAGTTGGGAAGTGGCGGGCAGCACGATGTCGGCGTAATCGGCCGTATCGGTCATAAACAGTTCGTGGACCACCGTGAAAAGGTCTTCACGCTGCAATCCGGCCACTACCTTGCCCGCGTTGGGATTCACCGCCGCCGGATTGGCCCCAAAAACAAAGAGAGACTGAATCGGCGGGTCGTCCACTTCGCCCAGCAGGGCTGCGCCCAGCCGGTTCATATTGACCGCCCGGCCCGGCGGTGGGCAGTCAGACCATTTGTGAACCGCCTCGCCGTCCCACTGCAAATAACCGCTGGTGCTGTAGGCCAGGCCGCCGCCGCGCACTCCGTACTGCCCCGTCAGCGCCGGCAGGGCACACACGGCACGAATGGTCTGGCCGCCATTGCGATTGCGGTTGAGGCCATCGGCCATTTTAATGAGCGCCGGTTTCGTCTCGGCGTATAAGTGAGCCAGCCGGGTCAAGTCGGCTTCACTAACACCGGTGATGGCCGCTACCCGTTCCGGCGGGAAGTCGGCCAGCCGTTCGGCCAATTGGGGCCAGCCAACCGTATGCCGGGCCAGCCAGTTGGCGTCGTGCCAGCCGTTGGCCACGATGATGTGGCCCAGCCCCAGGGCCAAGGCGCCGTCAGTTCCGGGGTGGGGGGCGATGTACCAGTCGGCCCCTTTGGCGGTGCGGGTGCGGCGCGGGTCAATGACCACCAGTTGGCAGCCTGCCCGCTGCGCTGCCCGCAAATGGGGCATAAAATGGGGGGCCGTGCTGACCGGATTGTGGCCCCAAATGATAACCAGCCGGCTGTGGACGACGTCGCTGTAGGCGGGGCTGCGCCGGCTGCCCAGGGTGGCTTCCACGGCCGTTTCGGCTGCCGCGCCACAAATAGAGCGAATCAACTGGCCGGCCCCCAGCCGGTTCCAGAAACGGCCGCTGGCCACACCCATCTGTACCAGCCCCAGCGTGCCGCTGTAGCTGTAGGGCAGAATCGCTTCCGCGCCGTATTGGTCAATGATTTCCCGCCAGCGCTGTCCGATTTCAGCCAGGGCCTCGTCCCAGCTAATGCGTTCCCACTGGCCGCTGCCTTTTGGCCCCAGACGGCGCAGCGGGTATTGCAGCCTGTCGGGGTGGTATACGTGGTCGGGATACGGCCGTACTTTGGCACACAACCAACCATTCGTTACCGGATGGTCGGGATCGCCGTAGAAATTGACAATACGGCCGTTTTCCACCTCCGTGACTAAGCCACAGGTGTCGGGGCAATCGTGGGGGCAAACGCCTTTGATGTGCTGTCGTGTGGTCATTGTTAGTAGTAAGAAGTAAGAAGTAGAAAGTGAGTAGCAAACTTCTCACTTTCTACTTCTTACTTTCCACTATTCACTCCGGTCTTGGAAATACATGCTGCCGCACGATGGTTTGTTCGGGCAGCATGTGGACAAAGTTAAAGCCGGGCGGGTATGTCGGGTCAAACCCGGTGGTCATGTCGCCGGGCCAGGCGGTAAATTGAGAAAAGGTGCTGGCGGCGCTGCTGTACAAAATGCCGTCGCGCCGGACCTGCATCGCCTGGTGGACGTGGCCATGAAAGACGCCGCGCAGCCGGTCGCGGGCGGGCAGCAAGGCTTTGTGCAGCGCCTCTCCGTTGATCACCAACATATAGGCATCCATCCAGGTCGAGTTCATGGGCAAAACGGGGAAATGGATGAAGACGGTCAGCGGCGGGCCGTCCGCTGTTGCTTCCCGTCGCACCAGGGCCAACTGCGCCTCGGAGAGCAGCCCGTGGGGATCGATTTCGTCTGGCCCGCGCCCGTCCAGGACCAAAAAGCGGTAGCCCTTACACTCAAAGGTGTAGGAGAGGAGGTTGGTATCGGCCGTTACGTCCTTTTTGGGTCCCATGGGCAAATAATGATGAATATCCACCGCCCGGTCATGATTGCCATTGACATAATAGATAGGCAGGCGCAATTGGGCAAACAGATCGGCCGCGTACTGATAGGAAATCGGGTCGGGGTCGGTGACCACATCCCCCGTATGCACCACAAAATCAGGCGTGGTGGGTAGATTGTTAAGGACCTCTACCAATCGTTCAGCGCAGGGATAGGGTCGATGACCGTGACGACTAAATGATTTTTCCGGGCCGATATGGGTATCGCTAATATGGACGAAGTAGAGTGGTTCGACAGGCATGATGGCCAAGTAGTTGTAAGTGAAAAGTAAGAAGTAAAAAGTGAGAAGTCAAACTTACATCGTACTTTCTACTTCTCACTTTTTACTTTTTTTAGTTGCCCACAATCATTGTCGCAGCAAGATCGTTTACCAGAACCGTTACCGAGCTGTCCATCAGGTTAAAGTAGCCGGCCGGAGCGATGCCAATCCAGAAGATGAAGAGGAGGAAAGAAAGCAGAATAACCAGTTCACCCTTGTTCAGGTCCCGCATCTCCTCATTTTCCTTCTTATCCAAGGGGCCGAGGAAAACGCGCTGGTACATCCACAGCAGGTAAACGGCCGCTAAAATCACGCCAATGGCGGCAAAGCCGGTAAAGAGCCAGGGTCGGGGGAAAGAAGTGGCCCCCATCGAGCCGAGCAAAATGGTAAACTCGCCCACGAAACCATTTAAGCCCGGCAGGCCCATACTAGACAGCGTCACAATCAGGGCCAGGATGCTAAACACGGGCAGCGCCTTCCACAAACCGCCATAATCACTCATGAGGCGTGTGTGGCGCTGCTCATAGGCGAAGCCGACGATAAAGAACAAGGCGCCGGTGCTGAGGCCGTGATTAACGCCCTGCAAAATCGCCCCCTGAATGCCTTCACTGTTGAGGGCGAAAATACCGAGCATCACAAACCCAAGATGGCTGACGCTGGAATAGGCCACCAGCTTCTTCCAGTCCGTTTGGGCAAAGGAGACAATGGCCCCGTAGATAATGCCAATTACCGCCAGGACGGCGATAGAGGGGGCGAAAAAGACGGACGCTTCAGGGAAGAGGGGCAAGTTGAAGCGCAAAAAGCCATAGGTTCCCATCTTGAGCAACACGCCGGCCAGAATGATAGAGCCGGCCGTAGGTGCCTGCGTATGGGCGTCGGGCAGCCAGGAGTGGAAAGGGAAGACGGGCACTTTGATGGCAAAGGCAATGGCAAAACCCAGAAAGAGCCAGCGTTGCACGTCGGCAAAAGCTTCTCGCCCCACAATCAGGTCCGGTACGGCAAAAGTGGCATTGCTAATCCCCATGTAGAGAATGGCCAGCAGCATCAGCAGTGAGCCGGCCATCGTATAGAGGAAAAATTTTAGCGAAGCGTACACTCGCTCTTTGCCACCCCAAATACCGATGAGGAAATACATGGGCACCAGCGTAAACTCCCAGAAGATGTAGAACAAGAACAAATCCTGGGCCAAAAAGACGCCCATCATACCCGCCTGCAGCAGCAGCATGAAGATATAATATTGTTTAACCTGGTGTTTAATATGCGTCCAGGAGGAAGCAATGGCCAACATGCCGATAAAGCTGGTGAGCAGCACCATCAAAATGCTGATGCCGTCTACGGCCAGGTAATATTGAATACCCCACATCGGTATCCAGTCGGCCCGGTCGGCCATTTGCAGGCCCGGTTCGGCCTTGTCAAACAGGGCCAACACCACCAGCGTAAGGACGAAGACGGCAACGGCCGTTACATTGGCTATGATCCGAATACGATCTTCCGACTCCTCCTCACTAAACCAGGAGTGCAGCAAAATCGCAGCGATACCAACCAAAGGAAAGAACGTGACAATTGTTAGTAATGGAACCATTTTTCTTAACTAACCTTATATTTGGCGTGAAGCGTGATACGTGAAACGTGATGCTTTTGAATCCCATCACGTTGCACGCATCACGTATCACGTTTTAAGATGCCATAAACAAGAAATAAGCCACCAGCAGCACCGCCCCTAAGAAGACGCTCAAGGCATAATTGCGGGCATAGCCGGTTTGGGATTTGCGTATTAAATTGGCCAGATGCCGGGCCGTGTGACCGGCACCGTTGACCAGCCCGTCAATGCCTTTGGCATCGAGCAGGGTAGAGCTGAATTTGGAAAAGCCGACAAAGAAGTCCCGGATCAGCCGGTCATGGACAAAATCATGCCAAAAGGCCCAATCCAGCTTGTGGGCCGTCCAGTCGGCCAGCCGGTTAAAGGCGGGAATAACCCCTTTCATATAAAAAGTATCCAGCGGCAGGACGGCCATCCACCAGATAGGGGTACGCTGCAGCGGATCGGCATCGGTAGCTCGTTCCGGCCGGCGGCGGTAAACAAGTCCCATAGAGATCCCAATCGAGGCCAGGGCCAGAAGCGTTGCCGGAATAGCCACTTCCCAGGCGATCCAGGTCGGCGTAACCGGTACGTTCAGAACCCCCTCTTTGGCCAATTCTACAGCTTGTAAGGAATGGTCCAGCCACACTTCAAAGGCCAGGAACGACCCGTACTCACCGCCGGAGGCGCGGTACGCATCCCGGGTAACAAAAGGCATGTTTATAAAACCGCCTAGCGTCGACAGGACGGCCAAAATAATCAGGGGTACGGTCATCAGCGGCGGGCTTTCGTGGGCATGTTCGGCCGCTTCGTGGCGTGGCCGGCCCAAAAAGACCATCTTAAACTGGCGGGCCATATAGAATGCAGTACAGATGGCGGCCAGGACTAAAATCCAGTAGATAATCGGGAATTGGCCGTTGTAGGCGGCATGGGCCAAAATTTCATCCTTCGACCAGAAGCCGGCAAAAATGGGGATACCGGCCAAAGCTAACGTGCCAATGGCGTAAACAATGGTCGTTACCGGCATCCTATCCTTCAAGCCACCCATCGTGCGCATATCTTGCGGATCAAATTCATCCTCAACCGCCCGCTGCTCATCCTGATCAATATCCTCGTGATGCACGTCTTCCGGGGCCCGCTCATCAAGTCCATGTTCGTGATCGTGGTCGTTTTCATGATCGTTTTCATGATCGTGATTGTGGTCATCGCCATGCCCGTGGTCATGGTCATGACCATGAGCATGAATATGATGATGCCCATGCTCCATGCCGTGAATCACCGAGCCGGACCCCAGGAACAGCAGCGCTTTGAAAAAAGCGTGTGTCACCAGATGAAAGACGCCGGCCACATAGGCCCCCATGCCCACGGCCGCTATCATGAAGCCCAACTGGCTGACCGTCGAGTAAGCCAGCACCTTCTTGATGTCAAACTGGGTAAAGGCAATCAGGCCGGCAAACAGAGCCGTAGCTGCGCCCGTATAGGCCACCAAATTCGGGGCCGAAATGCCGATCCAGGGAATGACGGCTCCCGTCTCACGCACAATCTCAAACAGTACGTTGCTGCGGGCAATCAGGTAAATGCCGGACGTGACCATCGTGGCCGCATGGATCAGGGCCGACACGGGTGTGGGACCGGCCATGGCGTCCGGCAGCCAGACGTGGAGGGGAATCTGGGCCGATTTACCGGCCGCCCCCATCAGGAAGAGAGCGGTAATGGCCGTCAGCACACCGCCCAAGGAGGCGGTTACCAGCGGTTCACCGCCCAGCGGGCCGCCAAAAGCGACCGTGGCCCCAGAGCTAAACATCTCCAGCGCATTGTCAAATACCGGCTGGAATTCCAGCGAGCCAAAGGCCCAGAAGGTGAGGCACATGGCCACAATCATAGCCAGGTCACCGACGCGGTTGGCCACAAATGCTTTGCGGGCGGCGTTGGCATTCATGGGCACGCCCTGTTTATCTACCCGGTCAAACCAGAAGCCAATCAGCAAGAAGGAGCACAGCCCCACCCCTTCCCAGCCGACGAAGAGCATCAGGTAGTTATTGCCCGTCACCAAAATGAGCATAAAGAAGAGGAAGAGGTTGAGATAGGTAAAGAAGCGGGAGAAGTCGGGGTCACCATGCATGTAGCCGATGGCGTAAATGTGGATGAGCGAACCAACGCCGGTCACGACCAGCATCATCGTCACCGACAGGGTATCCACCTGCATGGCCCAGGGGATGTAGAAGTCAGAAGAAGGAATGGCGATCCAGTCGAACAGAGTAATAATTTCCACATGGAAGCCGTTGTTTACCAGGCTGAACAAAAGCAGCAGGGCAATGACAAAGCTGCTGAGGGCCATCAGGCTGGCAAACCAGCCTGTCCACTTTTCGCCAACCGGCCGGTCCGCATCTACAAAGCGACGGCCGAAAAAGCCGTTAAGCAGAACGCCAATCAGGGGGAAAATTAAAATTAAGGGTGCTAAAGCAAATGCATTCATAAGCTATCCAAAAGGAATCTGAGAATTCAATAATTTCCGGCGTGAAACGTGATACGTGAGGATTTATCACGTTTCACGCATGACGTCCACCCCTTATCCTTTGAGTAAGTTCAAATCATCAATATTGATGCTCTTTTTAGAGCGGAAGATAGTCACAATAAGCGCCAACCCAACGGCTACTTCGGCCGCGGCCACCGTTATGACAAAAAAGACCAATATCTGCCCGTCCAGGTCACCCAGGTGGCGGGCAAAGGCCACAAAGAGCAGGTTGGCCGAGTTGAGCATCATTTCTACAGACATGAAGATGATAATGGCGCTGCGCCGCAGCAAAACGCCGAGGGCACCGATAGTAAAGAGGATGGTACTGAGGGCAATGTACCATTCAATGGTTACGACGTCAGACATCATTCCCTCGCTTATTGTTAGAGATATTTAGGACTACCACGCCGATCATAGAAGCCAGCAGCAGAAAACCGGTGACGATAAAGGGCACCACATAGCCTTCAAAGAGACGCAAACCCAGCGCAGTCGGACTGCTGTCAATGCTGGTTGCCATCTCAAACGAGGTGCCACTGCCGCCCAGCAGCATGGCCCCAAAAACACCAATTAAAATACCGGCCAGCAGCAGTGCCAAAATTCGCTGCCAGCCTTCGGTATCTCGTATACCGCCTAATTGTTCTGCCCCCAGGAGCATAATGACAAATAGGAACAAGACCATGATGGCCCCGGCATAGACGGTAATCTGGACCATGCCGATGAAAGGAGCGTTCAGGATTATATAAAATACAGCAATCGTGGCAAAGTTTAGGACCAGAAAAAGGGCGCTGTAAATAGCATTGCGGCTCAGGATCATCCCCAGCGCCCCGCCTATAGCCACAATGGCCAATAAAACAAAGATAATTAAACTTCCCATAGTGTCGCCTTTTTAGCTCGAAATATAGTTGACATTATTGAATAGTGGTTGGGCAGCATTCGTTTTGGCTGCGCTTTGACCCTACCAACGGGACTGCCGGCGGAAGCCTGGCATAGATTTAACCAGTTTTGCGAGGAGTTAACTACAGGCAATCCTAAATACCAGTCATCTATCGATAATTTAAGAAGACATGGTATTATAGGTCATAATATAGAGAAGAAAAACTAAAAAACCAGGTACAGATCGCGAGACTTAAACGCTTTTTTAAGGTTAATTAGGCCACTCTAAAAGCTGAATCAAAATAATATGGTAACTCTCTCAATTGATGGCATGTCAACACAACCACATTGCCCAGACTAATATATTAGATATTCGACTGATCGTCAATGTTAAAAGGGGACCGGTGAAATTTGTATCTATCGCAGCTTTCTATCAGCTTTTTGGCTCAGGCTATTTTGGCCCTGGCCTTTTCGCTGTATCTTATAAGTCGACAGTATAAGACACGCCCTACAGTCTGGTTGACATTGTCGATGGTGGGCACGGCCGGTTTTTTTGGCAGCCGTTTTATTTACAAGTCGTTGTCTCCCTACTCGGCCTGGCAGCCCTCCGCGCTGTTTCTCCAATATCTTTTTGTGCCGCTGTTAATTGTACCCCTGGTTTTGTTTGCCTACGAATTTCCGCAGACATTGGCCAGGCAAGACAAGGAAAGAAAGGTGGCGACTATCCTGGCCGTTGCCGGCGGCCTGGTGACCATTCTGGCTACGGTGCAACTGGCTTTCTTTCAAATACAAAGTATTCATGGCCTCTATATTAATTCCTACATTTTGCTGGGGAATCTTTGGGTGATGCTGGTGCTGCTGCGCCGTACGCCGGCACTGGCGGCAGCTACCGATCTGCGTTCCTGGTGGGCCAAATTGTGGCGGCCACAGAATTGGGCAGCTCAGGGAGCGCGTGCTTTTGGCCTGGCGGTTGGGCTTATTGTGAGTGCGACGCTTCCTTCTATTTTGTCTGAAGCGGGGCTGCTTTCCCGTGCCCTGGCCAATTCAATTCAAACGGTGCTGACGTTAACGGCCGTTTTCGCTTTCACCATTGTCTACCTCAACTACGCCCCGGAACCCACCACCATTGCAGCCAAACTGGTTGGCTTTACCCTCTTTACGGTCCTGACGATGCTGGGCGTGTTAAGTTTTGTGGTGGCCCCTTTTTATGAGCGGGCCTACCTGAACGAAACGCTGCCCATTCCGCCCCAGATGATTCAATTCACCCCCAACGCGCAGGCGGGCTACGATATTGCCGCCATTGATCACCCTTTTAACCCAGAGTTAGGCCAGGACCTGGCCCTGGGCAACAACACATGGGCTGAGGTAACCCTCCCCTTTGCCTTTCCTTTTTATGGCCAGGCACGGACAGACCTCTATGTGAGCGACAACGGCATTGTCACCTTTGACAGCCCCTTTTACCATCGGGCCACCCAATTTGGCCAGCAGCCGGCTGTGGTACCGCTGCTGCTGGACCTGGATCCGGCTGCCGGAGGTGGAGTTTTTGTGAACCAAACGGCCGTTTCCTCCACCATCACCTGGCACGACATCCCCGGCAAAAACGGAACTGCCCCCAACACGATTCAACTGACGCTGTACCCGGACGGCCGTATCATCTTTGGCTACCTGGCCCTGGCTCCAGACCCGGTATACGGTACCGATCTGCTGCACGGGCCGTCATTGACCGGCCTGCATCCCGGCCGGACCAGCCAGCAGCCGGAGATCATCCGTTTTACTGAAGACCTGCCCTACAGCAGCCCTGCCCAGACGGCCGTTTGGGAACCGTATCAGACTGACTTTCGCAGCTATCTGCATCAGCGTATGCTGCCCTTGGCCTACCTGGTGCTGGCGGCCAGTCTGCTGGTTATTGTCGCCATTCCCCTTTTTTTTCAGGCCAGTTTGTTACGGCCGCTGCGCAGCCTGGTCGCTGGTATAGAGCAGGTGAATCAGGGAGATTTAACCGTCACGGTCCCGGTACGGTTCAATGATGAAATCGGTTTCGTTACCGAATCTTTTAACGGCATGGTCGACTCTCTCAAACAGTCTGATCAGCTTAAGGATGAATTTTTGGCCAACACCTCCCACGAACTGCGCACGCCCCTAAACGGCATTGTCGGCCTGACGGAGTCGCTGCTGGCCGGGGATGCCGGCTCCCTGTCGGCTATCCAGATGCAGCACCTGGCCATGATTGCCAGCAGCGGCCGGCGCCTGACCAGTCTGGTCAATGATATTCTCGATTTTTC
>JAWOIM010000062.1:0-6930 GCA_046484685.1 Chloroflexota bacterium
ACTTTTCACTTCTAACTTTTTACTTCTTACTCAAACTATTCCTCTTCGTCGTGAACGGCCAGGGCTTCAGCTTCGGCAACGGCCGTTTCATCTATCACTTCTTCAGCCGCCGCTTCTGCTTTGGCTGCTTCCCGCTGAGCCATCCACTCAATTTGCTCACTGGTGGTGACCGCTTTGAGGCTAAGGCCAATGCGTTGGCGTTGACTATCCAGACTGACGACTCGCAGCAAGTGGGTTTCCCCTTCCTTTATCACGTCGCCTACCTGGTCTACATTGGTGCGCGTCAACTGGGAGACATGCAGCAAGCCTTCTACGCCCGGCTCCAACTCGGCAAAGGCACCATAATCAACGATGCGTGTAATTTCGCCTTCGACCAGTTGGTTGACACCGTACCGCTCTTCGGCCGTTTCCCAGGGGTTGGGCAGCAGCCGCTTCCGGCTCAGGCTAATACGCTGCTTCTTCTTATCCAGTTTTAGAATTTCGACTTCGATTTCGTCGCCGATGTTGAGGACCTCACGCGGGTGGTTGACACGATACCAGGCCATCTCTGAAATGTGGACCAGGCCGTCGGCCCCCCCCAGGTCTATAAAAGCGCCAAAATCACGCAAGCCGCTAACCTTGCCTTTAATAACGTCCCCTTCATTCAACTTTTCTAACAGCTCTGCTTTGCGTTTTTCTTCCCATTCACGCTGGGCTTCGCGCTGTGACATGACCAGCCGGCGGCGACGGCGGTCTACTTCAATAACCTTGAGCGGAACTTTTTCGCCGCGTATTTTGGCCAACTGCTGTTGGCGCTGCCGGTCATTCAGACCCAGACTGAGCGACGCCAAGTGGGAAATAGGGACAAACCCGCGTAAACGGCCGAACGGTACAATTGCCCCCCCCTTGTTATAACCCATTATTTCCGCTTCAATAACTTCGCCACTTTCCAGTAGGGCTTCGGCATTAATCCAATCTTGATTGAGCCGGGCCAGTTGAATCGACACACCCAGACTGTCGGGCTGGTCGGTGTTAACAATATAAACCAGAACTTCTTCGTTAACTTTCAGCCCTTCTCGTTCTTCAGGCTCTAGTTTGTTCAAGTCAGCTACGGGCACAAGTCCATCCCGTTTTAGCCCTAAATCAACAATGACTCCTTGTTGGTTGATGGCCACGATAATGCCTTCTCGGATGTCACCCACTTCAGGCATAGCATAATCGTGCTGATCTAAAAGGTCTGCATATTCTTCTAGGAAGTTCGGTTCTTCTGTAGACATGTTTCTGGATTATACCTCAGTCTTTGGAGAAGCCGGGCCGTTGACAAATGGGCCATACCAGAACAAAGCCCGGCTTCTGGTTGGCAGTTATTAAGCAAAAAATCGGCCATCACGTTGCTGAGTAACGTAAAATATGGCCGAGTTAAGCTAGTTGTATGCAGTTTTCGCGCTTTGACTTATTTTGGAGAGAACAATCTCAATCGACAATGATTTGATTAATCAAATAACGTGTTAACCTCCAAAGCGAATCTGGTGCCTACCCGTGCTGTAAATAGTATCACGCGATTGCCTACATAAACTTAAACCTGTTGTTACCCAGCCGGGTCATTATAGCCCCTGCCCTGGTCTTTGTCAAAATGTCTGGCGGGTTAGAATATAGCAAGGAATCGTGGGGCACAGACCTGACAGGTTTGGCAAACCTGTCAGGTCGCCCACAAAACGCTGCCATACTCGGCGGGTTAGCAGTTTCTAACAGCTTATGAAGGAAGGATGTTTTTAAATGGAACGTTGTGTATCATTATTTATTGTGATATTTATCACGAAAATGGAATAGAGTAGGAGTGTCAAGATGCTGGTATTAGAAGCGAACAATGTAACCAAACAATATCAGATGGGCGAAGTTTCGGTACGGGCCTTAGACGAGGTTTCCTTTGTGGTAGAAAAAGGAAATTTTGTGGCCGTCATGGGGCCGTCTGGCTCCGGTAAAAGTACGCTGCTGCACCTGTTGGGTGGGTTGGATGAGCCAACGGCGGGGCAGATTACACTGGCCGGCCAACCTATTTCGCGTCTATCGGATGATGAAGTAACGTTGGTGCGGCGACGTAAAGTTGGCTTTATTTTCCAATTTTATAACCTGGTGCCCACGCTGACGGCGGCCGAAAATGTGGCTCTACCCTTGATGATAGACGGCCGTAACGTTAAACAACACCAGGCCAAAATTGAAGAACTGCTGCGATTGGTGGGCCTGGACGACCGCCTGGACCACAAGCCGGACCAACTGAGCGGCGGCCAACAGCAGCGGGTGGCCATTGCCCGTGCCTTTATCAACGACCCGGAAATTGTCCTGGCCGATGAGCCGACGGGCAACCTGGATTCCAAATCGGGCACGGCCGTTCTGCAGCTCCTGCGCCAGTTTTGTGACGAGCGCCGGCAAACGATTGTGATGGTGACCCATGACCCCCGCGCTGCCAGCTATGCCGACCGGGTGGCCTTTCTAAAAGACGGCCGCACGGTGCAGGACCTGTCCGTGCAGGGCAGCGGCGGTGACGAGACTGACATCCGGGCCATTATGCGCGTCATGCGCGATCTGGAGTTATGATGAACCGCAGAGTACGCCGAGAACGCAAAGAAAAGAATAAAAAACTCTGCGCTCTTTGCGCTCTCTGCGGTTAAATTTTTAGGTCGAAGTATGAAAGGGGTGTCATTCGTGGGGTTGTTGGGGCTGATGGTGCGGAATTTGCGGATGCGCTGGGTGCGTACCGTCCTCACCCTTTTGGGTATCCTGGTGGGCGTGGCGGCTATGGTCGCCGTGAACGCCACTAACAACAGCACCTTACAAGCGATAAATCGTTTTTTTAACGAAGCGGCCGGCCAGAGCAGCCTTATCGTTGAGGCCAACGTCTCCGGCCAAACGTTTGCCGAAGGGGTGGTAATCCAGGTACAGCGGCAGCCGGAAGTGGCCGTAGCTGCCCCAGGCCTGGTGGGCATTACTGTTCTGGCCGACGAAGCCGAGGCCGACCGGCCTCGTTTTGCTGCCGGTGGCCAGGCAGTTCCCGGCTCTAACTTTTGGCTGATGGGGCGCGATCCGGTAGTGGACCCGGACGTTCATACCTATAATCTAATAGACGGCCGTTTACTGCAGCCGGGCGAGACCGCCTACAGCGTGGTTCTGGTTAATGAATACGCTGACGAGAAAAATTTGAGCCTGGGCAGCGACCTGGCCATTCTCACTCCCGGCGACGGCGTGGTGCGGCTGCGCGTGGTGGGGCTAATTGCCAAAGAGGGGCTGGGCATTAGCAACGAAGGGGCCATTGGCATTGCTCCCCTGCCGGTGGTGCAGGCCCTCTTCAACCAGTCGGGCCAGATTGGCCAGATTGAACTGGTGGTGGCGCAGGCCATCGCCAATGACCCTGACCGGCTGGAAGCCGTACGGCTGGCGCTGGCTGAACGCTTGGGCAGCGAGTATGACGTCAAATATCCGGCAGCGCGGGGGCAGTTGGTGGCCAACAGCATTCAGAGTTACCAACTGGGACTCAACTTTTTTAGCGTTGTCAGCCTTTTTGTTGGCTCTTTTCTTATTTATAACGCCTTTGCCATGACGGTAGTGGAGCGCACCCGTGAGATTGGTATGCTGCGGGCCATTGGCATGACGCGCCGCCAGATTATGCTGATGGTGCTGGGCGAGGCCACGCTGCTGGGCGTGCTGGGGGCCGTGGCCGGGGTTGGGTTTGGCATGTTGCTGGCTCAGGGGCTGGTCGTCTCTGTTTCCAACTTTACCGGCCAGGGAATTGAGCAGGTGACGACGACGCCAACGGCCGTTTTGCAGGCGATTGTCGTCGGTTTGCTGGTGACGCTGGCCGCCGCTCTGGCCCCGGCCCTGCAAGCGGCTCGTATCTCACCCTTACAAGCGCTGCGCATCCAGGGCAACGTTGACGAGGGCAAATGGTTTGAGCAAGGGCTGCGCTTTGGCCCGCTGACCGTTTGTGCCGCCCTGCTGGTACTCTACCAGGTTCCCATCCGCCAGGAGTTGGCTTTTTATGTAGGCAGCAACTCGATTTTTGTGCTGCTGCTGGGGGCCACCCTCTGCATTCCCCTCTTCATGGGGCCGGTAGAGCGGGTGATACGGCCGTTGATTCTGCTTGTTTTTGGCAATGAAGGCCGGCTGGGCAGCAGCAACGTCAATCGGGCGCAGGGGCGCACCACCCTGACCGTAGCCGCCCTCATGATCGGCATCAGCATGGTGGTAGGCATCAACGGCATGACCGGCAGCTTTGAGGCCGATATTCAGGATTGGGTGGATACGGCCGTTGGCGGCGATTTTTTTGTCACCTCCCCGGTCGCTATGCGGGCCGATGTCGAGGCACGGGTGTTGGGCATGGCTGAGGTAACGGCCGTGACCAAAAGCCGTTTTCTGACCACCCGCATGATCACTCCCCAGGGAGACAATGAACTGGCTATCTTTACGGCCATCGACCCGGCTTCCTACCTGGATGTGCGCGGCTGGCGCGTCGAAGAAGGTCCCGCCCCCGCCGCCATTGCCCAGGCATTGGCCCAAGGCGACGCCGTGATCATTGGGGCCGATACGGCTAACAAATATGATTTGCACCTGGGTGACACGATTCTGCTGGAAACCAGTCGTGGCCGCCGTTCTTTTGAAATTGTGGCTATCGTTATTGACTTTGGCGGCGGTGAAACGGCCAATGTGACCGGCTCCTGGGAAGATTTGCGCCGGTATTTTGGACGCAGCGATATTAGCAGCCTGGCCGTCAAGTTAGCACCGGGTGCGTCCCTTGACGTGGTGACGGAGCGCATTGAAAACGAAATCGGCCGTGGTCAAAATTTGCGTGTCGAAAGCCGTCAACTGTTCGAGGAACGGGTGCGCCAGCTCAGCGCCGAAGCGTTTACCCTCTTTGACGTGCTGGGACTGATTGGACTGGTGGTGGCCGCCCTAGGCGTGATCAACACCATGCTCATGAACGTCCTGGAGCGTTTCCGTGAAATTGGGGGCCTGCGCAGTCTGGGTATGACCCGCCGCCAGGTGCGCCGCATGATTTTGGCCGAGGCGGCTACCATTGGCTTTGTGGGGGCTGTTTTTGGCGCGGCTTTTGGGGCCGTCCTGGCCGATGTGTTTATTCTGGGGATGCGCTCTATTGGGGCCTTTGTTTTGACGTCCCGCATCCCCTACCAGGCAATGGCCACCAGTTTTGTGCTGGCTTTGATCATCACGCTGTTGGCCGCCCTGCTGCCCGCCTACCGTGCCGGTCAGGTGAATATTATTGAGGCCATCAAAAACGAGTAGCAGAGTGGCAAGGTGGCAGGGTGGCAAAGTGGTCGTGCAAACCTGCCACGCTGCATTAAGGAGTCGTAGATGAATTGGAAGCGAATGATCATTACCATTGTCGTCCTGGCCGGATTGGTCGGGGCGGGGTATTGGGCTTATGGGGAATATTTGGCTCCGCAGCCGGCACCGGCCGTTTCCACCCAAACCGACCAGACCAATACCCTCTCTGTCCCTACCAACCGGGGCCGCGTTTCGGCCGAAGGGGTCATTGAGCCGCTGCAATATGCGGCCCTGGCTTTCCAGAGCGGCGGCGAAGTGGCCGAAATCTTGGTCCGTGAAGGGGCGGTTGTCGAGTCTGGTACACCGTTGATTCGCTTAGATATGGCCGATCTCGATGTGGCCGTCACCCAGGCCGAAGCCCGGCTGGTGCAGGCCCAGGCCAACCTGGCGGCGGCCAACGCCGGCCGGCTGGCGTTGGCCGCCGCCCTGGAAACGGCCGAAATCGGTATCGAAGCGGCTCAGGTCCAGCTAGACCTGGTCACGTCCACGCCGCTGACCACCGAAATAGCCATCCTGCAAAGCCAGGTGGCCGTGGCTAACGCCCAGATCACCCAGGCCACCGGCAGCCGGGATCTGGCCCTGGAAGGACCCACCTCGGCCCAGATTCAGGCGGCTGAAGCCGAACTGGCGGCGGCTGTTGCTGCCCGCCGTCCTCTTCAGGAAGCCTACAGCCAGTTGGTGCGCCTGGAAATAACGGGCGACGCCAGGGACCGGCTGCAAACCCAGCTTAACGCCGCCGAAGCACGGGTCAATGCGGCTCAGGCCCGGCTGGACGAACTGCGTGCCGGCGTGCCGGCCGGGCAGCGGCAGGCGGCCGTGGCCGGTGTCGCCGTGGCCGGCGCCCAGCGTGACGTCGTCCAGGCTGAGTTAGACCTGTTCCTGGCCGGCAGCAAGCCGGAGCAGATCGCCCTGGCCGAAATTGGTGTCTCCCAGGCAGAGGCAGCCCGAGATGAGGCAGCCTTGGCCGTAACCCAGGCCGAAACGGCCGTGGCCCAGGCGGCCGCCGCCGTTACCCAGGCCGAACTGGCCCTGACCTCCGTCCAGACGGCCCGCGACCGGCAGACATTGACCGCGCCGTTTAGCGGGCGAATTGGCCGGCTGGATATCGAAGTAGGCGAAATAGCGGCTCCCGGCCTGCCCCTGTTGACCCTGGCTGACCTGAGCGGCTGGCTGGTCAAAACCAGCGACCTGACCGAACTGGACGTAGTGGCCCTTACCAGCGGCCATCCGGCCACTGTGCGCGTCGATGCTGTCCCCAACGAAACCATTGCCGGCACTATCACCGATATAGCCCTCATCGCCGGCCTGACCCGCGGCGATGTGGTCTACGAAGTCACCATAAGCCTGGACGAGAGCCAGGCCGCCCAACTGCCCCTGCGCTGGGGGATGACGGTAGTGGTGGAGATTGACGTTGATTAACGTGAAACGGCATGAGTGAAACGTGATGCGTGAGGACGACCATCACGTTTCACTCGTCACGTAGCAAAGGACTTATCTATGAAAAAATGGCTTACACTCATCCTATTAGTACCCCTCCTGATCGCCTGTAGTGAACGAATCCGCGGTCCCCGGCTTCCCAGTGACTCAAATTGAGGCGAATCAACGGGGGGAGGC
>JAWOIM010000450.1:0-3987 GCA_046484685.1 Chloroflexota bacterium
CAGCGTGAGGTCCAGATTGGGGTCGGGGTGGGCCACGGCCGTTACCGTTTCGCCCACATTCAACGCCACCGCATATTCCAGGCGCGACGCCAGGCCCAATAAACTTAACACCTCATCCCCATCTACCAGAAACAGCGTCACACCAGAGTTTGCGTCCAGCGTCAGCCGGTAGTCGCCCGTGTCTCCCTCAAATCCACTCACCACCAGCGTATAGCGGCCCAACGGCGCCGGCCCGGTAAAGGTAAGCCGCTCCTCCCCAAATGATTCATCCACCTGGAGCAGCAGTTCATTACTTGCGTCAAAAATTTCCAACACCACATCAAAGCCGTCAAAGGGGGTGACAACGGCCGTTATCGTGCCCAAATCGGTAGCCACAAAATTGTAGTGATGACGCTCCCCTTCAGCCAAACTTTCCCCTATCACTATTTGATGACCCGACCGCGGCAGATCAAACGCCGGCGTCGGCGTCGCTGCCGGTGTGGGGGTTAGTGTGGGGGATGGGGTGAGCGTTGGCTCAGAAGTTGGCTCAACCGTGACGGTACCTGTTGGCTCCGGTGGCGACTCACCCATTGGGTCCAGGCCATCAACCGTAGCTGTGGAATCAGCCGATGATGGGCCATCTTGTGATGGTCCATCTTGCGCTGGGCCATCAAACGTCAATAAGTCCACTACCCTATCGCAAGCAACAACAAAAGGAATTAACAGTATAATCAACAACAAAGGATGTAATAATCTCATCTTACTCAACCTCAATCAATAGTTTTGACGATACTACCACACTTAAACCACTTTGCACTTCAAGCGTATCATGGAAAAAGCGATTCTTCTGTTATAATAAGGTGGCTACCATACAATCATACCTTGTAAAATGACACCCTCAATGGGTCATAGTTTGACAACCAACAGTTAACCCACATTGCACACCGACCAGGTGGGAGATAAAAACGATGTTACCCAAAAGACAGCTTCGACTAATTTTTCTGCTTCTAACGATAGGAGTTATCATTGTTGTCGCCTGCCGCCGCCAGGCAGATGAAGCGGACGAAACACCGCTACCCACCGCCATACCAACGGCGGTCGTACCAACGACCGATACACCCCAGGTCGCCGCTTCTCCCACCCCTGCCCCGGCGCAGACCGGTATCGACCCGGCCGACATCGACTGGGCACCCCGCCTGCTCACTATTGAGCCGGGCGTGGGGGCCGAACTGCCGCTTGATGCCCCCATCAGCCTCCGCTTCGACCAGCCCATGGACCAGGCAACGGTAGAAGGGGCGCTGCAACTGGCCGTCAACGGCCGTTCTCTTGACGGCCGTTTCGATTGGCCCCGCCCCGACACCGTGGTCTTTACCCCCGCCAGCCGGCTGCAGCAGGCGCAAACCTATAAATTGACGGTTGCCGGCAGCGCCAGCAGCCAAAACGGAATGCCCCTGGACGCCCCCATCGACCTTGATCTGCAGTCGTTGGGCTACTTAGAAGTCAGCCAGGTTATTCCCGCCGATGGCCTGGACGAGATACAGACAGATGCAGCCATTACCGTTGTCTTCAACCGGCCCGTAGTGCCCCTGGTCAGCAGCGGCCAGCAGGCCAGGCTGCCCCAGCCGCTTACCTTCGACCCGCCCCTTAGCGGCCAGGGGGAGTGGGTAACCACCAGCATCTACCGCTTTATTCCCTCGGCGCCGCTGAACGGGGCTACCACCTACCGCGTCACGGTAGACCCCACCCTGGAAAGCATCAGCGGCGGTGTACTGGAAAGCAGTTATCGTTGGGCGTTTACCACTATCAGTCCCCAGGTGGTCACCGTGCAGCCGGAAAACAGCCGCACGCAGGTCGATCCGACCCTGCCCATCACCGTCACCTTCAATATGCCCATGGCTACGGCCGCTACTGAGGCAGCTACCAATTTGGTCATCAGAAACGGCGAAACAGTGGCCGTCAACTATGTCTGGCGCGACAACAACCGGGTTTTGGGCCTGCAGCCGCAGGAGCGGCTGCCGCTGGGTACAACCCTCCAGGTACAGATTAGCGACAGCGCCAGTGATGCCGGTGGCGGGGCGACGTTGGCCGGCCCGATGCTCAGCGCCTTCACGACCGTACCCTTGCCCGCCGTTCACAGCACCGCCCCTGGCCGTGACCAGATGGCCGACCACTGGCAGCGCGGACTTACTATCGAATTCGCCGCCCCCATGGACAGCACAACCATCGAGGATCAGATTCGCATCGACCCACCGCCCAGCCGCGTGCGCTACTTCTTCAACGAGTTTGACGGCCGTTTCCACGTCAGTCTCGACTTCCCCTTACAACAATCCACTACCTACGAAGTGACTATCCCCGCCAGTGCCGCCGACCCTTACGGCAACACCTTGGGGCAGGATTACACCTGGCAGTTCACCACCCCAGCCGCTTCTTCCCTGGCTACCTTCAACCTGCCCCAACAAATTAGCCAACTCAGCACCAGCTTTCCCAGCAGTGTGGGCATTATGCACCGCAATGTTTCCCAACTGAACGTTACGCTGCACGAGTTGGGCCTGCCGCTAAACCTATTGGCCCAACCCTATGAAATCTACGACTATCAGCCCGCGGCCGATCCCCTGCGTACCTGGAATATCACGCCAGATGCAGGTGCAGGGGAGGTCGCTTTACAAAATCTGCCTCTGGCCGACGGGCAAACATTGCCGCAAACATTGCCTACCGGCATCTATTTACTGCGTGTCAACGCGCCCGAAGTAGTCCAAGACAGCCGCTTTTGGCAAAACCAGCAGGTATTATTGGTTATGGCCGACCATAACATCGTCGTCAAAGAAATGTTCGGCGAGATCCATGCCTGGGTCACAACCCTGGCCGATGGGCAGCCGGTGGCCAACAGCAGCCTGCGCCTCTTTAACCAACGCGGGGCCGCAATGGACACGGCCGTTACCGACGCCGGCGGCTATGCCCGCTTTGACTACGACAGCAGCCAAAATTACCTGGAAGGCGTGATTGTGGTCAGTGGCCAGACAGGGCAAAGTGGCTTTGGCATAACCAGTACCAACTGGGGTAATTTTAGACCCTGGCAAATGGGCATAGACACCCGATCTGACAATGAAGTGCCGCTCTACGTCTACCTCTACACCGACCGCCCCATTTACCGGCCGGGTGATACTGTTTATTTCAAAGGCATAGCGCGTGAGACCCAATACGGCCGTTACCAGATCCCCACAGCCGAACAAGAACTGGCCCTCACTCTCTCCACTGCCTTTTATGTAGAAACCGGGCGCTATGAAGATGAGTTGAGTGTCACCCTTAATGGTGACGGCACCTTTGACGGCAGCTACACCCTACCCGATGACCTGGTGCTGGGCAACTACAGTCTGGGTACACGAGGACAAACTGTTGCAGGTTATATCGAATTTACCGTGGCCGACTACCGCGCCCCGGAATTTTTGGTACAGATCAGCCCCACCGAGCCGGAACTGCTGCGCGGCCAGGCCACCGAGGTCGTTCTGGAAGCAGACCTGTTTGCCGGTGGCACAGCCGCCGGGCTGGAGGTGCGCTGGTCGCTCTACGAAGAACAGTACCGGCCGCAGGGCGTGCCTGGACGCTACGCCTTTGGCGACAGCGGCGGCTTTTTCCTGAACAGCGACACCGGCTTTCCCTTTGGCCCTGGTCCCACTACCCATCTGGGCAGCTACCTGACGGAAGGCCGGGCCGTAACGGATGAAAACGGCCGTTTAACCATACCCCTCCCCGCCACTCTGCTCGACGACGCCGACCCCGGCAGTCGTGTGGTCAACGTCCAGGCTACCGTCAGCGATCTGGCCAACTTCCCCGTCAGCAGCGTGGGCCAGGTCGTCTTCCACGCCGCCGAAAGCTATGTGGGCATCACCCCCCGCGACTATATCGCCAACACCAACAGTCCGGCTGTAGTCGATCTGCTCACGGTTGATTGGAACGGCCGTGCCCAAGCCAACCGGCCGGTCAACGTCACCTTCTACCGTCGCCAATGGA
>JAWOIM010000472.1:0-3350 GCA_046484685.1 Chloroflexota bacterium
GTCACCAGGCGAAGGCCGGCACGCCGACGATGGGGGGAACGGCCATCGTGCTGGCCGCCGTACTCGGGTACGTGGTCGCACACCTCATGGGTGCCGAGATCACCGCTGCCGGATTGCTCGTGCTCGGCACCTTCATCGGGATGGCCATGGTCCAAGCATCGTCAGAATCCGTCCGGTCTGGTAGGTGACAGGCCAGTAGGTAAAAACGACCTCATGGCTGCCGGCCGGCACAACCACGCCGCGAAAGAGGCCGTTGGTCCGGTAGATGGGGGTTTCTTCACCGTCAATGGCGGCCTGCCAGCCGGGGTAGTGGGCATCGCTGAGGAAGAGCAGGGCCGGGCCGTCACTCTCTACGTCAATGATGACCTGCTCCGGTTCGTAACTGCGGATAACGGCCGATCCGCCTGTGCCTGGTTCAGGGGGCGGCAGCGGCGCCGGTTCAGGGGGGTCAGGTGCCAGCACCACGGCCGTTTGCCAGGGATCAAAATCGGGGGCACGGAGAGCATTGTAAACGGCCGTTTCATCCGGCCACACCTGCCAATCAGCATACAATACTGCCCGCGGCAGCAGATCCAGCTTCTCATAAATCTTCACGTCTCCCGAATAAATAAGGCGGAACGGTCCCGGCACCAGCGTCTGGAACGTTTCGTCTCGCTCATCAACCAGCGCCAGCCCCGACACCTGCCAGGCCCCCGATTCGGCCGTCAATTCCAGCGATTCAGCCACAACCGGCTCAGAAAAAGCAACCTTCCATAATAATTCCTCCTCATCTCCCAACTGACTACTGTTTACTGAATACTGACTACTGTTTACTGAATACTGAACACCGTTTACCGTAACAAAACCCGGCTCCCCACCGCCCAACAGCCACAGCTCTGTTGCCTCATAGGCCGGTACGTGACCCACGGCCACGCTTTCGTCCGCGTCCAGCCGGACAGGATGCTGCCGGTCAAAAAAGACGCGCCCCTCCCGCCACACGTCCCCCACCTTGTCGGTGATGATGGTTTGGGCGTTAAAGAGGTCCAGCCAGCGAGCGTCGGGCACGGCCGTTAGATGCTCGCGCAAACGGCCGTCTGTGGTCCGCACCCCCTCCGGCAGCAGCAGCGCCGTCACATCGCTATACGAAGCAAGGGGTAGAATGCCGCCGTCAAAGCCGTCCACCGAGGGCAGGCCCCACACCAGAGGCAAATTGGGGGCTAGAATCTCCTGCTGCTTGGCGGCGATGGTATAGTCGTAGAGCGCTTCCGGCGGCAGTTGGTCCCGGTAGATGGACTCAATCTCTGCCTGGCCGCCCAGGTCAAAAAAGATGTGAGAGAGGCTGAGCAGGCGGCCGGGCGGCACGGCCGTTTCTGTCTCGGCCAGCAGGCGGGCTACCGGCGGCCGCCGGTCAAAATAAGCGGCGGGCGTGGTCACGTTGTGATAGGGCTGGCTGCGCGAGGCAAGAAACAGGACGCCAATAGCGAGAGGCAAAAGTAACCAGGCGGGCTGAAACGGCCGTTTGCCCATTAAGGAGGGTCTCCACCACAACAGCCCAATCAAGGCCAGCAGCAGCAGTTCCCCACCCCACAACAGCCCCGTCGCCAGCGAGGGCAGTTCATACGGGGATTCCGGCCCCAGCGGCAAACGACCGCTCAACGGCTGCGCCAAAAATGACCAGCCCATCAAGCCAATCAACAAAATACATGCAATGAGTAACGGCCGTTTATTATCAAACAATCTGCGCCCATCCGTCTTATCCGCGTTTATCCGCGTTCTATTGACTACCTCCCAGCCCACGCCGGCCAGCAGCGATAACCCCAAACTGACCAACACCAGCCAGCGAGCCGGCACGCGGAACAGGTTGAAGCCGGGCAGTTGGCCCAGCAGCCAGTTGGCCGGATTGAAGACGCCTAAGGCCAGAAAGAGTCCAACACCGATCAGCAAAAGGGTGGAGAAAATATACGGCCGTTGTCTCGCTCCCGCAGCCAGAGAGCGCCACTGCCAGGCCCCAAGCACGGCCAAAATCAGCCCGGTCAAAGGGAAAAAGGCGACATACTCACTAAACAGGGATTGGCCATAGGCCGGCAAAAAGGTACGCCCCAACAGCAGCGGATGGAGCGAAAAAGAAAGCACCTCATTCGGTGCCAACCCGCCCTCACGACTGGAAAAGCCGGCCAGTTCCAGGGTGGGCAGCAACTGCACGGCCGCCATGAACAGCGCCAAAAGCAGACCCAGCGCCAGCGACCCCCACAATCCCAGCCAGGACCACAGCGCCGGCCGGTCAACCCGGCCCAGACGCAAATACAGCCCCTGCCCCAGCAGCCAAACGCCAACCCCCACGCCGCTAATAAAGCTGGTCTGGCTGTGGCCGGCTACCAACTGCAAGCTAAAAAAGAGGGCCAGCAAAAAGGTGCGCTGCCAGCCAGCCAGGCCGGGCGCAAGGGCCACCAAAAACCAGGGCAGCCAGGCCAATCCTTGCAACTGGTTGACATGTTCTACCTGGGCCGTCAGGTAGCCACCCAGGGCAAAGAGCAGCGCCGCCAAAAAAGCGCCGCCCCGCTCAAGCTGAAACAGCCGCCGCGCCGCCAGGTAGGTGCCCCAGGCGGCAATAGTCAGGTGCAGCACAATGGTGGCGCTAACCGCATACGGTATCGGAAACCACAACCATAAAGGCCAGTTGAGCGGGTAGAAAAACCCGACCTGGCTGTTGGCCAGCAAGGGCGCGCCCATAAAAAGGTAGGGGTTCCAGTGGGGTAAACGGCCGTCGCTCAGAGCCGCCACCGCCGCTTCCCAATAGGGGTAAAAATAGAGGAAGGTATCTCCCCGGGCCAGGATCAGATTGCCCAAAGCCAGCCGGTGAAAAAAGAGCAGGATCAAGAGGGGGAGTAAGATGAGGGGCCAGTGGCGTTGGAGTCGTTGTTGGAGCATAGTGTTCAGTATTCAGTAAAAAGTAAGAAGTAGAAAGTGGATAGTAAACAGTTATTCACAATTCACAGTTCACAATTAAATGTAGGTTAATGCCTTCGGCTTGATACACTTGCTCCAGGCAAAAGCCGGCCTCGGTGACGGCGCGGCGCAGCGGCAGCGATTGGGGGCCGGCGGGCAGGGCCAGGTAACGGGCGTGGCCGTCGCCGCCAAAGACCAGCAGCTCTTCGGTCAGGTGGGCGGGATGGGGAACCCAACTGAGGTGGACCCGCTTGTCGAATAGATGAGTGCGCCACTGCCAACTGTGCCAGTGATCATAAAGGACGGTGCCGTAGGGGGCATCTGCTAAGTGAACGGCCGCCGCAGCTACACCTTGATCGGCCCCTACCTGACCACCAACGGGAAAACGGCCGCTGCGCCCCGCCCAGGCGCCCGGCAACAATAAT
>JAWOIM010000481.1:0-3135 GCA_046484685.1 Chloroflexota bacterium
GTTACTCATGCAGGAATAAATCAAAATCAAGCTCGCCCGGGGAGTAACCATAGCCCGTCAGAATGGCCGCAGCTTCACTGCGATGCTGAATGCCATGAGTCACGACATGCAGGATCGTCTGCCACACGTTTGGCCCCTGCTGGGGATTATCACCATACCCTTGATTGACGCGCTCTTCGCTCAAGCCGGCCACGTAATCAAGCCAGGCAGTGCGCTCTGTCTCCCAACGGGCCTTCAGCGCCGCCACATCGGCAAAATCGGCCGTTTCCAGCACCCCCTCCTCGTCTTGCCCCTGTAAGAAGGATCGCCAGCCGTACTCAGTGTCCAGCGTATGCACCAGAATGCCGCGCAGGCTGCCCCAGCCGGGATCAGGCGTCACTTCGCGCGTAAACTGATCTGGGGAAAGATGGGCGCAAGCGGCCAGAATGCGCTCATTTGCCCAGAAATTGAAGCGGATCAACGTGACGACGTCGTTTTTGTTCATCTCCTACATTACTCCTTGGCTAGAGATTCTCACCCCGAATGCACCTTATTAGTAACGCTGGTGATAATGATGGTCATTCCTTTGCGAGCCAGCAGCCACGGGTAAGGTATCTCCTGGCTTTGTGCCACCAATCGCTTGCGATCATCAAAGCTTGTATAGTTATTCATTCTGACTCAGCCATTCAACAATTTCTGACGTCCAGTCGGAATCGTTGGCCGCATCGAACGTCTCTTTTACATAGTCAACCAACGCTGCGGGCAGACCGCTCAACGCTTCTTCTCGGGTTGGTACCCAATAAGTCATGGCCCCTTGCCAGCAGGATTGGCGTATGCGCCGTTGTTCATCCAGCCAGTAACGATTGCCCATCCGCCCATCCGTCTCTTCGCCCACCAGCCACAGGCGCATCATTTGATCACCAATCGAGACGTTGTCCCAGCCGTGGCCCACAAGCACTGCTCTGGCCTCAACGGTACACGACGAATCAATGATCGGCGTAAAGGGAATCTTGTGTCCTTCGCGAAAGGGTATGGTGACCACGTGGGGATAATAACCATAGGTGGGACGGGCATCGACCGGAACAGGTTCGGTAAAAATCTCTTCGTCAACCTGGCATACCATCTGGTTGTCGCTAAACCGGACGTGAACGGGCGCACCGTCGTTGGTATCAAAAAGATATGACTGTGGCGGGTAGCCCGCTTTGTTGTAGAAAGTGAACTCATGCTTGAAGCTGGCTATGCCGCCTTGAGCAAAGAACATGACGTGTAACTTGCTTGTGAGCAAGCCGGACTGTTCAGCGGCCGACGTCAGCCGTCTCATGAAGCCCACTTTGTGGCCCTCGATATGAAAGGATTCCCAGACTTCCCCTAAAGGAACCTGCATGTTGCCTTCATTTCCCGCTTCAGTCGCATCATTTTCACTCACTAGGTCACTCCTTTTCTGTCCCAGGCAAGATTGCGTCTTGCCCTACGTTTTGTTAGTCTGCACGCCCCCTCTTACAGTTCCCCCTTTGCCATCACTTGATTATAGTAAGCGAGCTATTCAGGGACCAATGCCCGCATTCGTTGAGCGATTTCCAACAAAGTCGTGCAATTCCCCAGTTGGGCATTATACGCCAGATGCTCAAGCCCAATGTGCAGATAGCACGCCTTGAGCCGGGACGCTTTGTTTTCAGGGGTATACCCCCGCTCCACCCACTGCTGCTCAAGTGCCGTTCGCAAAGCCACCACATCCAACTGCGGCTGCCAGGGGGACCAAAACTCAAACAGGGCCAGGTCATACAAATGATCCCCATAAACTGAACAACCCCAATCAAACACGCCGGTTATCCGATCCCCTTTTACGAAGACGTTACGATTCGTCAGGTCACCATGCAGCAAGCTTCGGGGGACCGTATCATCCGCCGCCTGCTGTAACAAATCCAGCCCCCAATCGAACGTCGCCTGACCTTCTGCCGACGTCGCCAGCGCCGCCCGCCAGCCGTAGCCCCGCTGGTTCGGCCTGTCCTCGGCAACTGCCAGCAGGCGGCTGCGCCAGTCAGGATAGGCGGCATGCCCATCCGCGCCCCACCCGCCAAAGCCTGCACTGGCCGACAAGTCCGCCGTGCGCATCGCTTCCAGCGCCGCCACGACGGCCGGAATCAATGCCAGCCACTGTACCGCGGACACACTCTCCAACGGAACGCCATACACGCGGGTCGAGATAGCATAGTGGCCATCCAGGGCCGTCCCAATCTCCAGGAGCTCAGGAATGGGTAAATCCGGATTGGCGTACCGGTGGGCCAGTTGATCCTTCTCAAAGTCACTGACGTACTTCCCAAAGCGAATCACCAGATTCCGATCATCGTATACAAAGCCAAAACATTGAGACCAGGCCCCCGCCCCCAGGTACACAACCTCTGAGGATTTAGCACCCAGATGACGGGTAAGAAATGCCCGCAACTGTTCGATATCAACAGTACGTTCTTGAATCATGCTTATTTCCGATAATACCCTCGATTTGTTCCCGGTTACTGTGATCGGCATGGTATTTAATAGAGAGAAATAGTTTCATAGCTAGAGTATAAAGCGGCTAGAATTGTCCGGCAACGAAACAAACGGGCCAGCCCGGTAATGACAATTCCCGGTTCACCATTGCTCATGAGATGGATCGGCACGCCGCAATCAACTCAGCACAGGTGGAACTGTAACCTAAATGATCTTCAATCAGGCGTGTTAAGATGGTCCTAACCCAACCGCCCTCCGGCAAACTGGCGTCAACTGTATCGGCAAACTCATTGCTACCGGGTGGATCAGTGCCATCTCTTAACAATATGGCGCGATAATTGCGCTCAAAGGCACCAACGGCCGTATAGAACAAACAGGATTTGAAACTGAAACCGGCCAGCAACAGCGTATCAATATGATGGGATCGTAGGTAGATGTCCAGATAGGTTCCCACAAAGGCGTTTTGCGCTTTTTTGCCGATTAACGGTTCGCCTGTTATTGGTTCAATTGCTTCGCTCCATGTGGGTGTGTAGGGTCGCCAGGGTTCTTGATGAGCCGGCAGGCCGCGCCGCGTTCGATGATATTCGGCGGCAAGACTGTGGGCACCATCGGGCAACCAGCCATCCCCATAGATAAAGATGGGTTGGATGCCTGCCGTACGCGCCGCCT
>JAWOIM010000497.1:0-8050 GCA_046484685.1 Chloroflexota bacterium
CGTTGCCCGTATAATAAAGCGGGTGAGATGGTCAACCACCTGGGCTGCGTTCAGTTCGGGGTCAGATTGGTTGAGAAGATTGAGAATAACCTCATCAACAGCGCCAATAACGGCCGCGGCCGCATAGTGACTGTCCAGGTCGGCTACCTGTTGTTCGGTAACAGCCTGTTTCAAGGGACGCTGCCACACCTGAATTAACTGTTCGCGCCAGCGCTGGCGTCTGGTGGCCAGGGCCGGAACGCCCATACCACCCAACAAGAGTACCTGAATAATGGCCGGTTCGTAGATGGCCAGATTGACATAAGCTTGAATGATGGCCTGGACCTGTTGGTCCCATTGACTGCGGCTGTAGCCGGCTTGCTGCAAGGTTTGGATCAGAAAATCGGCCGTTTCTTCATATAGATGCGTAAACAGACTCTCTTTATCAGGAAAATAGAAGTAAAATGTACCCACGGCCACATCGGCCATGGTAACAATGTCGCGTACGGTAGCGGCATGGTACCCCTTTTCAGCAAAAACCTGCACGGCTGCCTGCATCATATGGGTGCGTTTGGCATCTTTTTTTTGTCGTGTTTTGTCACTACTGCGATAGGGCATAATTGGGCCTGTATCTGTTATCCGTAATCGGTATACCGTGACCGATTACCGTTCACCGTTAATATTGTCTCTGTTATAATAGTACCATGCAATACGCCATACGTACTAACTCCTGATGAAGCTAAATATTACCCTTATTAAAGATAGCGACCTGCCCCTGTATCGGCAAATTTATGCGGCCATACAGCGGGATATTGTGGCCAGCCGGCTGCGGGCAGGAGAGCGATTGCCGCCGACGCGGCGGCTGGCGGCGCAGTTGGGTGTGGCCCGGGTGACGGTGGGGCAGGCTTATGCCCAGCTTGAGGCGGAGGGGTTGCTGGTGAGCCGGGTAGGATCCGGCTCGTTTGTGGCTGAGGCGTTTGAGCAGCTAGAGACAGCCGGAACCACGGCCGAATTTACACCCCATTTTTCAACCTGGGGTAAGCGGGTGCTATCTCTGGAACCAGGCGGGCCGCGTGCATCTGAGAGTCGAGGGAGCATTGATTTTGGATTCGGCCGTTCTTTTCCCCACATTTTCCCCTACGACGTGTGGCGCCGCCTGCTGGCCCGCTACCTGAGCACAGACGATGCCATGCTTTCCCGTTATGGCTCGGTGGCAGGCTTTTACCCGCTGCGGCAGGCGTTGGCCGCTTATTTATCCCGCTGGCGCGGCGTGGTTTGCCGGCCGGAACAGGTGGTTATCGTTAGTGGCGCACAGCAAGCGCTGGATATATTGGCCCGGCTGCTGTTGTCGAAAGGAACGGAGGTGCTGGTTGAAACGCCCGGCTATACCGACGCTTACGCCTTGTTTCAGGTGCATGGTGCCCGACTGACGGCGCTGCCTGTGGATGAAGCGGGCCTGCCGGTCGAGCGTATTCCAGAGAAGAGCCAGGCCCGGCTGCTTTTTGTGACGCCTTCTAACCAGTTTCCGCAGGGCGGGACGATGCCCCTGGCGCGGCGGCTGGCGCTGCTGCAATGGGCCAGGCAGCACGAAGCCCTGATTGTTGAAGATGATTATGATGGGGAGCTGCGCTATGATGGCCAGCCGTTGGGGGCACTACAAGGATTGGACAGGGATGGCCGAGTTTTTTATTTGGGGACGTTTTCTAAAGTGTTGTTTCCGGCGCTGCGGCTGGGGTATGTGGTCTTACCGGAATCGTTGATACGGCCGTTTTTGCAGGCCAAATCGCTGCTTGACAGGGGTGCGCCCACACTGATGCAGGCCGCCGTGGCCGACTTTATCAATGAGGGCCACTTTGAGCGACATTTACGCCATCTGCGCCAGTCGTATGGGGAGCGACGACAGGTGCTGGAAGCGGCTTTACAGAGTCAATTGGGCAATCGTGTAAGCTGGACGGCCGTTCCTGCCGGGCTGCATATTATGCTTCATTTGGATTCTCAACTGGATGAGGTCGACGTTATTCGCCGGGCGGCCGCGGTCGGTGTGAATGTCTATCCTGGCTCCACCTACTACGTGCGACAGCCGTCACCGCCGGCCATCCTGCTTGGCTTTAGTGGCCTCAACCAGGCTGATATTGAAGAGGGTGTGGCCCGGTTGGCCACCATTTTAGCCTGATGCTACTTCTTAGGGTTCACACAAAATTAACTTTTGACTTTTGGTTTGTAGTAACCGCTACTTCGGCTGCGCTCAGCACATGTTTAGCGGGGAGGACGGCTAAAGCCGCTACTACAAACTTGTTTTAGGGCGAACCCTTAGTGGCAGTAAAAGGCCCGCAATCAATTTGACTGCGGGCCTTTTGTGGTCGTTGAGCAACCGGTTAGTACAGCTCTTCAGAAGTCCATATGTTTGTAGTAACCGCTCAACGGCTAAAGCCGTTACTACAAACCCATTAGAGCCTTACGTGTACTAGAAGTTTACATTAACTACTGCCGAACAGGTGGAGGAGCCGGCTTCGCATACCTGATAGGTATAGCTGCCGCCACCCCGGTTATCGATATGATCGGTGTGGAAACCATTATTGCTAACGGTAGCAATAATGGTCCCATTACGGTAGATGTCTACCTGAGTAGTGGTGGCCCCACTCCAGCTTAAGTCCGCTTTTTGCAGACCGCGCACCTTATAGCCTATGGCTGAGAGGTCGATATCACCAGTACCCGGCTCTGGGGTCGGCGTCGGATCCGGATCGGGTGCAGGGGTGGGTGTGGGTTGAGGATCACCGCCGTCACCGCCGTCAATGGTGACGCCGAAGCGGTTCAGTACAACGCCAATCGGGTTGGCAATGGTACGGGTGGAGCTGCCGGCAAAGAGCAGGCCCACCGCATGGTTGTTGCCGTCATTACTTACAATCAGCGAACCGGAGTCACCACCGTCGCTAAAGCTGCCGGGGGTGATGGTAAACTGATTGACGAAGGTGGCCGATTTGGTACAGAAGATGACGCCTTCGAAGCAGATACTGACAGTGACGTTGACTTCTTCCACCGTACCGACCGTACAGCCGGTGGTCCGGCCACATTTTTGGACCGATTGGCCTACAGAGGCACTAACCACCTGACCGCTGGGAGAGCCGTAGCCACCGGGCAGAGTGCTGCCCAACAGGTCACTATCGGGTACGATGGCAATGGCGGCGTCCATCTCATTGTTACTGGTGAAGGAGATTTCTTGGAAGTCGTAGAGGGTGCCAATAGCGTCACCGGGATTGCTGCCGCCATCGAAAGCGCCGGGCTGAAGGATGTTGTCACCAATGTTGGCATCGTTGCTGTTGGCCAGCACGTGGTTGTTGCTAAGAATGAACGTGTTGCCCTGGTTATCTACCACGCGGGCACCGATGGTGCCGGCGGTGATGTTAGGGTGGCCCACGGAAACACCAATGGGCGATGGCCGGTATTTGGCGGTGGTGTCTTGGGCCCAAATGATGCCGGTGACGACGGTCTGGACGGGGATGCCCTGCAGATTGGCGGGAACGCCGGCCACATTTTCTGATTCGGTAAAGATGCGAATGACGGGACTGCCGCTGTCGTCAACAGAAACGGCCGTGCCCACCACACCGCGCATGGCCATCAGGCCGGGCGTGTTGGCTTCCTGGATTTGCATGGCCCGCTCTAATCCGGGGGGTGCGGCAAAAGCACCAGAGCCAATAACCATGAACAATCCGGCAATAAGCCCCACAAACAGACACAGACGCAATAAATTTGATTTCCTCATTGGTGTACCTCCTTAAGGTTAAATAAAATGAGTATCTACCTTATACATGCGTCAGGCGGGGGCTAAAAATACACCAATTTGTAGAATGGAAAGAAAAACGGCCGTTTTGCTTAGCAAAACGGCCGTTTTTACCATCTGTCGGGGCGGCGGGATTCGAACCCACGACCTCACCGACCCGAACGGTGCGCGCTACCAGGCTGCGCCACGCCCCGAACAGAGTGAGATTATAAACGATTTATGTCTTAACGCAAACTGATTTTATATAGTGCATAGTGCGTAGTGCGTGGCGACTGCTTCCTACGCACTACGAATTACGCACTACGTGAAGACATTATTGCGAATGCCAAAAATATTCTGCGGATCGTGGGCCTGTTTCACTTCCCGCAGCAGGTCGATGCTTGTTTCTGACAGCGTGTCGGCCATAAAATCCTGGCGCAGTTTGCCGATGCCGTGGTGATGAGAGATCGACCCACCGTTGGCCATAATGGTTTCGCGCAGTGTATGCTCAATCTCAGAGAAAATCTGGTCGGGCTTCTCCACCCCTTTGGCGCTGAAGCCGTGGGTAAAGTAGATACAGACGCCGGTGTGATAAAGCTGCGTGATGCGCGGCGAGACATACGGTTTGCCGGGCAGCCCATACGCCTTATGTTTTTCCTGTGCCACCTGGTCTACTGCCTGAATTACATCCTCAATCTTGTCCCAGGGAACCGTTGTCTCATACGTTTCACCGGTGACGTGGTAGTCGGCCATAAAGTCACGGATATAGGCAATGGCATAAGTCAGCATATAGCCGCGCTTGCCGTTGCCTTCGCCGCCGGCAATACCGCCGTGTTTCTTGGCCAGCCGGTAGACCAGCTTTTCCTGGTAGGCCACTTCGCTTTGGCTGCCTTCCATCACCAGCGTGGCAGCGCACATCTGGTGGGGGTCAAACCCCTTGACCTTAAGGAGGAAGAACTTTTGCAGCTTATGGACCAGTGCCTCTCTGGCGGTGGGGCGAGGGCGCAGCGCCGAACCAAAGCGGAATTGGAAATTGTCTACCAGACGCACGCTGGCCGGCAGCACGCCGCTGCGCGTCAACTCATAGAGAAATGCTGTTCCTTTTTTAAAGTCGGGAAAGACAACCGAGCCATATTTTTTAGCTTCGGGCAGTTTGTGAATGCGGATTTCCGCTTTGGTAATAATGCCTAAATTGCCCTCATTGCCAAACAGAAATTTTGTGGGCTGCATCCCGACAGAAAGGCGGGGCATTGTGGTTTTTTGTTCCACGATCCCTTTGGGAGTGATAAGGGTATAGTTCTCGACCATATCCTCAATATTGCCGTATTTGTTTTTTTTCATACCGCTGGCGTTGGTGGCAATCCAGCCACCCAGCGTAGACAGCTCTAAACTGTCTGGCTCATGGCCGCTGGTGAAGCCCAGCTTTTCCAACTCTTCTTCCAATACTTTGCCGGTGATGCCCGCCTGAATGCAGGCCAGATGGTTTTCTCTATCCAGCCACACTATTTTGTTCATGCGGCGCATATCGACCACCACAATCATGCGCGTTTCGTTGGCAGGCAGTTTGAGAGCGCAGCTTACGCTGGTACCGCCGCCAAAGGGAACCAGGCAAACGTCATGTTTGCTTGCCAGGTCGATCAGGTTGACCACATCTTCATCTGATTCGGGGTAAAAAACGAGATCGGCTACGCGCTCAATCCGGTTGTAGAGAACCTGATAGACCTCATCGACGGTGGTCTGGCCGTGGCTGTGCAGCAGCCGGTCGGGATTGTCCTGGGAATAGTGGCTGTCGGGGAAGGCTGCCTGCAGCGCCTGATAGAAGGCGTTGTTCATCTGCGGCGGCGGTACGGGCTTGTGGACTACTTCTGGTTTGAGGTCGTTGGGATCAATAGTGACACCCAGCATCTCTTCTACAAACGGGATAAAGTCGGGCATTTCGGTGCCGGAAATGGCGTACCGGCTGCCGGTGACGGTCACGGAGCGATCCGGCTGGAGGATGAAGCGGGTGTCTTTGAAGCCCCATTTGTGGCCCCAGGGGGTGTCGTCTAGCTGTTCATTGCGTTTGTCTAATGTTTTGTCTGCCATAGTTGTGTCCTTTTAATGTGAATGTGCTGCTATCTTCATCTGCTGTTCTCACCCGCTTGATTATGGGTTATTTTTCTGTTTCAAGCAATGGGACACGGGGCATCGAGTATGGCAGCGTTTTGTGGGAGACCTGACAGGTTTGCCAAACCTGTCAGGTCTGTGCCCCACGATTCCTTGCTATACTCCGGGGCAACGGGCCAGGATATGACACTGTGGCGAATAATTTTGGGAAGTTATTTTTTGGTTGTTTACAAAATGGTATGGTATCATTCGCCCGCTGTTACAATGAGAGGCTACATTAGAAATATGGCAGTCCCATTTATCCCATTCAACCTAATACAAGGAGATAATCGATGAAGTGGTATAGACCAATGTTTGTGTTGGCTGTTGCTGTTTTATTGTCGCTGTTGGCTTTTCGCAACGGGGTACAATCGACGGGCGCAGACCAGGTGACCGGTGTGGAGCGGAGTTATTATGTGACCGTGCCGCAAACGGCCGTTTCTGAAGCGACCCAACTGGGCCTGAATCCCCACATGGCCTGGGATTATGGCAGTTTTCACTGGTTGCAGCTAGGTGAAGAGGATTTCACCCGCTTAACCAGCAGCGGCTTGCCCGTTAACTGGCAACAAGATGCCGGCACGCTTCAGGTAATGCGCTATCGTTTTGACCCCATAGCGCAGGGTGAACCCACCCTGGCCGACAGTGCCCGCATGAACCATATCGATGAGGGCTTTCGCCTGATCCAGATGCACGGACCGACCAATAACGCCCGTCTGGACGCGCTGGCGGCTACCGGTGTGGAGATTTTGCAATATTATCCTCACCACACCTATCTGGTATGGGGCAGCGCCGCCCAAACGGCGGCCACGGAAAGCCTCGACTTTGTTCGTTGGCAGGGTGCCTTCCATCCCGCTTACAAAATGAACAACGATCTGGACCGCCGTACCGGCCTGGTCGAAAATGTAGATATCTTTTTCTACAATGATGGCGATGTGCAACAAACATTGGCCGACATTGCTGCTCTGGGTGGCAACATTCTCAATGCTTTTCCGGCCCAACCGGACCGGGCTTTCTATACGGCTATTGTAGAACTGGACGCCGCCGCTTTTGAAGCGATTTCCCAGCTCAATACCGTTCTCTGGTTTGGTTACGCCAGCCCTGAACCGGCCTTAGATGATGAAATGTCCAGCCAGATTGTGGCCGGCAACCACCCCGGCGGTGTGCCCGTTACCGGTTACGCTGATCACCTGGACGATTTAGGCTATACTGGAGCCGGTGTGATCTGGGCCGTGGTTGATACCGGCGTCGATTACAGCCACCCCGATCTGGGCCCGCGTATTGTGGGCGGTTACAGTTTCCCCGGTGCCTGTGATCCGCCCGGTGAGCCTGGGTCCGACTGCTCTGGTGGTGGTCATGGTACCCATGTAGCCGGCATTATCGGTGGCGATGCCACAGCCGGCTTTGCCGATGGCAATGGGTTCCTCTATGGTCTGGGTGTGGCTCCTGAATATGATATTTTTACGATGAACTCCCTAATGGGAAGTAGCTGGCCACCGGCCGGCGGCTGGCAGGAACACAGCAAGCAGGCCGTTTTAGGCGGGGCCATTGGCACCAACAACTCCTGGCACACCGGCGAAGGTCCGGGAATGGGCTACCGTGCCCCGGAACGGACTCACGACCTGATGGTCCACGACGGCAATTTTGACACAGCCGAATTGGAACCGATGATTATCGTATTTTCGGCCGGCAATTCGGGCCCTGGTCCAACCACGTTAACGGCTCCAAAAGAGGCCAAGAATGTGATTGTGACGGCCAGCAGCGTTAATTATCGTGCCGGTAACATTGATACAATATCCGGTTTTAGCAGTCGTGGTCCGGCCGTAGACGGTCGTTTAGGTGTTACCATCGCCGCCCCCGGCCAGCAGATTGCCTCGGCCCGCAACAGCCTGGGTGGAAGCTGCTCTACCGCTATCCCCGGCACCAATAACCTGTATGCCTTTTGTTCCGGAACCAGTATGGCTGCGCCTCAGGTAGCCGGAGCTATTACCCTGGCCACCGAATGGTGGCGCGGCTTCAACGGTGGCGATGACCCCAGCCCGGCCATGGCCAAAGCGCTGTTGGTCAACAGTGCCGTACCCATGGGCACCATTCCCAACACCAACGAAGGCTGGGGGCGTATTAACATTACCAATATGATTAGCCCCACCACCAATGTAATCTACTATGATC
>JAWOIM010000553.1:0-4527 GCA_046484685.1 Chloroflexota bacterium
TCTAAAAAATCTCATCCATCTGAATCTGGAAGACAATCAAATAGACGATGTTGCTCCTTTGTCCGATCTATTGCATCTGCAGTATTTGAGCTTGCGCAACAACGGGATCACCTGTCTGGATGCAATTCACTTCGATGAGCTGACCGATCTGCCTCTGAAAGGTTTGAGTTTGCGTCACAATGTTGTCAAACACAGCGACGAGAGCCAGACACGCTTGAAAGATATTTCTCATCTGTCCGGGTTTTTACAGCTGAATTCTCTCGAACTTAGAGACAATCATATTGAAGATGCACGACCTCTGGCTGCTTTGACGGGTTTGGAAGTGCTGGATATTAGCCAGAATCCGCTTAATGACAGTCATGCTGATTTTCTGAAAAGCCTGGAGAGTCTGAAGGAACTGAATATGCGGGAGACTGGGCTGGGCTCCGTCATTTCGCCTGCCTTGCAGCGCGTGGCTATCATCGAGAGCGTTGTGCGGCCCAACATCGACCTCAGCTTCGCCCCCGACCATACCGCCACCCTACAGCCCGGTGACGCCATCACCTTTACCCACCAACTGACTAACACCGGCGACTACACCGAAACCTTCCACCTGACGCTGGGCAGCGACCCGCTGGGTTGGGGTCAACTGCTGCCGGCCAACAACTTTGCCTTGCAGCTCGCGCCGGAGCAGGTGATCAACGTGCGCGTCCGCATCGAAGTGCCTCCCTTTGCCGCCGCCGGCCTCTTTAACCCGGTTGAAGTGATTGCCACCTCCGATTTTGATCCCACCATTCAGGCCAGCGTGGTTAACACCGTCACCGCTTCCGGTACCGTCGGGCCGCGCTACGTTTCTCTGGGCGGCACCGACCTGAACAACAACTGTACCCAAATTACCTTCCCCTGCCGCACCATTGCCCATACCGTCGGCCAGGCCGCTTCGGGCGATACGATCCATATTGCCCAGGGCACTTACAGCGTATCTGATATAGGTATCAACGACACCCTCCATCTAAGCGGCGGCTGGAACAACAGTTTCCAGTCCCAGGGTGAAAATCCGGCCCTGACCGTCCTGGAAGGAACAGGCGGCCGCCTCTTTGCCATTGCTCCCAGCAGCAGCCTGCTGCCCACCTTTACCAACCTGACGCTGGCCAACGGCAACGCCACGACCGGCGGGGCTGTTTCCGTCGGCAGCCAGGCCCAACCCCGCTTCAGCCAGGTCCACTTTGTGGGCAACCAGGCGGGACAGGGTGGGGCCATTCATGCCGGCACCAGCTCACTGGTGCGCATTGAGCAAAGCCACTTCATGACCAACACGGCCAGCGGCAGCGGTGGGGCCATTTTTAACGTGGCCGGGGCCATTATCATTGACCAATCCACCTTCAGGGGCAGCAGCAGCCAGGGCACAGCCGCTACCCAGGGCGGTGGCGCTATTTTCAGCAATGGCGGTCTGCTAGACGTCACCAACAGCCTTTTTGCCGGCGGCAGCAGCGGCCAGCATGGCGGAGCCGTGCGGGCCAACGCCGGCCTGGTGGAGATGCTCAACAACACTATCGTCAACAACAGCGCCAGCGGCAGTGGCGGTGGCTTCTACAACGCCGGCTCAACCGCGACCCTGACCAATATCCTGCTGGCCGACAATACCGCCAACAGCGGCAGCGCCATCTTCCACGCCGGCGGCAGCACCACGCTGCGCTACAGCTTAACCTGGAACAACGACCTGATGGGCGACATCACCGTCGTGGCCCCGGTCACGGGCGATCCGCTCTTTGCCGATGCCCAATTCCACCTCTCCCCCGGCTCAGCCGCCGTGGATGCCGGCGATCCCAACACCCCTCTCGACGTTGACTTCGAAGGCGACTTCCGTCCCTCTGACCAGGGATTTGACATCGGCTACGACGAACTGGCCGGCTGTATTGCCAAGCGTGACAACGTCATCTACGGCAGCATCCAGGACGCTATCAATGCCCCCGGTGCCGTCAGCAGCCTGATTCGGGTCAGCGGCATTTGCCGGGGCGTCAACGTCGTTCCGGACCCCGTCAGCGGTGAGCCAATTAGCCAGACTGTTTACCTCGACCAATCGGTCCATATTCAGGGTGGCTGGGACGGCCGTTTTGAAAACCGCACCTTTGAAGAAACCATTATCGACCCCGAAGGGCGGGGGCGCGGTATTTATGTCTTTGGCACCACCATCAGTGCCACGCTAGAAAGTCTGACCATTGTCAACGGGAATGCCGTTGGTCTGGGGGGCGGTTCTACCAACAACTCCCACGCCGGTGGCGGTATTTACAACCGCAACGCGGGCCTGACCCTTCACGGCGTCTCTATTTACTCCAGTACAGCCCAATACGGGGCTGCTTTCTACAACCATTTTGGCACCACCAATTACTACAACTTATTCCCCGACATCGAAGACCCGGCTATTAGCAACGACAGTCCGCGCCTCAGCCGCATCATGAACAACCACGGTGCCGGTACCGGCAATCGAGGCGGGGCTTTTTATAATTTCAACGGGCCTGTTTTGTTGGATGGCCTGATTATGCGCACCAACTCGGCCGTTAACGGCGGCGCTGTTTACAACGAATCCGGCTCATTCCGGGCCGAAAACCTCATCCTGGCCGAAAACCAGGCAACCTCTATGGGTGGGGCCGCCTACAATACCGGCAGCAACACCCAATTCTGGCACAGCACCGTCTACAGCAACACGGCCCCCAATTCCGGCGCACTTCGCGGTCAGAGCGGCAACCTTACCGTGAACAGCAGCCTCTTCCAGGGCAATATCTCTACAGCAGGGCTGGGCGGCGGTGCGGTGGCTATCAACAGCGGCAGCGCCTCTCTTAACTACAACTATTACTTTGACAACAGCGAACCGCCCGTAACCGGCACCAGCATGGGACCCGACGACATTGATTCTGTCATCCCGCCAGGGCTGATTGACCCGGCCAACGGCAACTACGAACTGGGTGACAACACGCCGGCCGTAGACCAGGGGAATCCCAACAGCAGCCTGGTGCGTGACTTCCTGGGCAATCCGCGCCCCTCTAACCAGGCCCACGATATTGGCGCCCACGAGGTGGTCGGCTGCCTGGCCCGCATCCTGCGCGGCGTCCCGCCCAATCAAACCTCCCTCATCTTTGGCAACATCCAGGTTGCTCTGGAAGAGGCTGAAATAGGAGAAACCATTGACGTGGCCGGCCGCTGTACAGGTGTTCACACCTATAACAGCAGCGACCAGGGCCTCATCTACCAGACGGTCCACCTGGTCAAAAATGTCCATCTGCTGGGCGGCTGGCGGCCCAACTTCAGCCAACGGGATGAAATTACGCTGCTGGACGCCCAGGAGCAAGGGCGCGTTCTCTATATCGGCAGCGGCATTTCGGCCACGGTGGAAGGCTTCCACATTGTCCAGGGTAACGCCGGTGCCAACGGGATGAACAACAACGGGGGCGGCATTTTTGTGGCCGCCAACGCCAGCCCGCAAATTCGAGACAATCAGATCTACAGCAACACGGCTGGCCTGGGGGCCGGTCTCTATGCGGCCAACACCTCCCCCCTGGTTGACCAGGGTAACCGCTTCTTTGCCAATGCGGCCACCACCGGTGGCGGCCTCTACATAAACAACTCGGGCGGCCAGGAAGCGATCATTCAGAACAACTTCATTTATAGCAATACGGCCACGATCGGCGGCGGCTTTCACAATGCGGCCGGCGACAATCGCTTCTGGCATAATACGCTGCTGGGCAATGCGGCCAGTGGTGAGGGTGGTGGCCTTTATATTGCCACCGGCAGCCCGTCGGTACGCAGCAATATCGTCATGAACAGCAGCGGCAACGGAGCCTTTGGCGCCGTCACCGCCAGTCCCAGCTTTGGCTACAACAACTTCTTTGAAAATGTGCCCGCCAATTATGTGGGCACGGCCGTTCCCGGCACCGGCGCGCTCTCGGTTGATCCGCTCTTTAATGACCAGCCTGGGCTGGACTTCACCCTGGTACCCACCTCGCCCGTGGCCAACATGGGTGACCCCACCCTGGCGGCCATTACCCGTGACTTTGAGCGGGATATACGGCCGTCTAACCAGGGCTACGACATCGGTGCCGACGAAATTGGGGGCTGTTTTGCCCGCATAGTGAGTCAGCCGACCGTTATTTACGGCAGTGTGCAGTTGGCGGTAGAACAAGCCAGTAACGGCGACACGGTACAGGTCAGCGGCATTTGCCAGAACGTCAACGAGCGACTTCTGGGGGCCACGCCTATCTTCCAACACCTTTTCCTGGACAACTTTGACGATCTGACCATTGACGGCAATTGGAACTACCAGGGCAACGGGCCGGGCGTTCTGGACGCTTTAGCCCTGGGACGCGTTGTCTATGTAGGCAGCAGCGCCACCGTTACCATAACCAATATCACCCTGCAAGGGGGCGATGCGGCCGCGTCCGGTAATGCCAACCATGGCGGCGGTATCTACGTCGAAGGCAATTTGACTCTGCAGGGCGTCACCATTCGGGGCAATCAGGCCGAGCGGGGTGGCGGCATTTACAATGACGGCAC
>JAWOIM010000465.1:0-5734 GCA_046484685.1 Chloroflexota bacterium
AACCTGGTTATCCAGCTCGACGATACGGTCGAACATGGCCCTGGTAACGGCCGTGCTGCTCATCTCTCCCCGGCGCAAGGCATCCCGGAGTTCGATTAAGGTTAGGTGGGTTAGATCAATCATATAATACTCTTTGGCACACCGGCAAATGACGTGAAACGTGAAACGTGATGCGTATGGGCTTCTTCACGTTTCACGCATCACGCTTCACGCTCATCATCCAAAACAGGTTGAATAAAAAACTGGTTGTCCTGATGGCGCGGTGCGTTATAAAACAAAGTCTCGGTGGGCAGAGAGGGGACAACTTCATCGTCGCGCATGATGTTTTGTTGGGCGACAGCATGGGCCGTGGGAGGCACGTCGGTTAAATCCAACTCATCCAGGCGGGCAGCGTAGTCGAGAACGGCCGTTAACTGCTGTGCGTATTGGGCTTTCTGTTCGGCCGTTAAGGCCAGCCGCGCCAGATGGGCTATTTTTTCTACGTCAGTGATTGTCAGTGTCATAAATTGCCGTCCTTATGCAAAGTAACAAAGTTGCAAAGATGCGGGGTGCAAAGTCACTTCGCCACGCCGCCACTTTGCTGCTCTGCCTCTTCTTCTGCCTCCATCATTGTTTTATATTCCTCTTCTGTCCAAAAATTCTCTTTAGCGGTCAGGCGGTCAATATAGAGAATACCCTGCAAATGGTCAATTTCATGCAAAAAGATGCGGGCATCCCAATCAGTAAGGCGCACTTTGAAAGAACGGCCGTACCGATCCAGCGCTTTGATTCGCACCGCTTCCGGCCGAAACACCTCACCCAAATAACCGGGAATCGACAGGCAGCCTTCAATCCCGGCCACTTCCCGACGCGAGGTCCACAACACCTCTGGATTAATAATGACATACAAATCTCGCGTGTCCTCGATTTCCTCGCCCTCCTCATCATAGTCGGGCAGCGTTTCAATAACCGCCAGGCGCAGCGGCAGCCCTATTTGGGGTGCGGCCAAACCAACGCCTGGTGCCTCGCGCATCGTCTCAATCATGGTGTCAATCAACTGTTGCAGCTTATCATCAAATTCCGTTACCGGCTCTGTCTTCTGTCGCAAAATCGCATCAGGTAAGGTTACAATATCTAAAGTGGTCATCTTCTTTTTGTTTTTCATCTTCATTCGTAAAGGGTTACCGTCTGTCCGCTATCATCTTGTAGATCAACTACCTCTTCATCAGGCGTGCGGCGAGGGATACGTGCCTGCTCGGTCGCCTGCTTATAAACATCCAACAAAACTGCATACTCCTTGCGCCGCTGCCGTCCCTCACCCAACCGCTGTTCCTGTTGGTACTCATCCAGCCGGCGAAAAATATCGCTCTGTATATCACTGGGATTGGCCACATTTTCAAATTGTATGTCCGCATCGGCCCCGGCCGTTTCTACCTGTACATAGCCATAATTAAAAATCGTGGGCAGCAGCCCCGGACGTTCGGCGTTGACATTTTGAATACGGGACAGTGGGGCCTGCTTACGGTTTTCGGAAAACCCAAAAGGCTTGCGATCCACATCAATAACAAAGCGGCTGGTGACCTGGAAGGTATCATTGCGCCAATCCTCTACCTGCCAAAAAAACCAGGCAAGATTTATAAGAATCAGCAGCCCAAAAACAAACCAAAACGAGGCGGTGTCCACGCTTAAATATCCGTTTACCACCCATAGCACAAGGCCCAAAAAAAGTCCCATGATTACCGGCAGCCCAACCATACGGAACAGGACAAAAACATGTTTACGGTAGGTGGTCACTTCGCCATCAATAACGCGCCAACGATAGCGATTTAAGAAGGAATCAAAAAGCCCGGGGCGAAGTGGCTCGCCCGGCACAACACTCTCCTCTGACTCCTCCTCTAACGAAACCTGGCGATAAGCGGGTGGCTGTTCAAAATAATCTTCCAGCGATTGGCGCATAGCGGCCTGACCTTCAGCCTCACTGATAGCACGCACCCGCGTGGTTAGCCGATTTAAGGTCTCCTCTACCTGGATCGGGTTATCAATATGGTCAAAATAGAGGGTTCCTATTGATGAGGCGGTTGTAATACGAACCGTTCCTATACCCAGCACATTAGACCAGAAGTCAGGCTTCAGCGTTTGCACGCTTTGTATCTGATGAATAGGGACCTGATTGTTTTTAACATGAACACGGGTCAGATCAAACTCGCGCACAACCAGATGCTTGTTGGTGATAATTAAATAATCTACGTACCAATCAAGCACTTCCAGCAAAGAAAAGGCCGTGATCAAAAGCAAAATAATGCCGAAGACAGGAATCGCCAGGAAGCGTAAAACGGACTCCCCCAGGGCTGACAGCGCCATGTAAATAAGGGGAACAAAGATAAGAAATGCCAGGATAGGCAACAGTTCCGTCAAAAACAGCCATTTAAGGCTGCCGCGCGTTTTATATTCAACTATTTCGTCAGGCAGCAGCGCCACAGGGGCGCGGTTGGGGGCATCACGTTCACTAAATTTCTCGGCTTCTTGCCAGGCATCTGGGGGTAAGCCGGCGATCAACTCACCGGTGGCATCATCAAAAACAGGCTCAAGCGCATCCAGGGCGTCAAGATGGTTGGCAAGAAAAGTGAGGAAGTCTGGACCATCAATAATAATAACACGGCCGTTTCCTCGCCCCTTAATTGTGGCCGGATGCGTGGTCGGCGCAAATAACCACGCCTCACCAAAATGGTTACCCGCGGTATAAGCCCGTGAATCACGCACGGCCCCGCTTTTATCCATGCGCTGTACATAGAGTCGCCCTTCGCGCACAATGTACATACTGTTGGCCACATCACGCTGATAGGCAATGACCGCCCCATCATCAAACTCGTATTCCTTAGCAACACGAGCCAGATCAATTATTTCATCTTCAGTTAGCTCACTAAACACGTCGAGCTTCTGTAAAAAATCAAGTCGTCCAGGCATAATTAATTGTTATAAGTTTCAGGTTACAGGTTTGCAAGCTGCAGGCTGTGTATAAAGTCGCTTGCCACCCGCTTACATGCCCAATTGTAGCATAAAACAAACTTGACCGGCATACATAAGCAAAATCATTGCTTGCCCTCATGCTCTGTTGTATGATTGTAGTTGTTCACCAGAAGCCAGGCTTTTTACGCCCAAGCACAGCCATAGAAGTGTGAGTAAAAGCCCGACTTCTCCAGTGAGTTGGAGAACAAAATGACGAAAACAGCCCTTGTCGCTATTGGCGGCAATTCTCTCATTACCGATAATAAACACCCTGACATTCCACACCAATGGGACGCCGTCCGTGAAACATGTCGCTATCTGGCCGACATGATAGAAGCAGGCTGGAACCTGGTGATTACCCACGGCAACGGTCCCCAGGTGGGTTTCATCATGCGCCGCAATGAACTGGCTGCCCACACCGTTCACACCACCCCCCTGGACCTGATTGTGGCCGACACACAGGGATCGATTGGCTACATGCTGCAGCAAGCGTTGGGCAACGAACTGTTTAGTCGCAACATCGAGCGGTCCGTCGTTTCTGTCGTGACGCAGGTGTTGGTCGATGAAAACGATCCTGCTTTCAAAAATCCCACCAAGCCTGTGGGCGGATTCATGAAGGAATCTGAAGCCCGCCAGTTTGAGGCCGAAGGCTGGCATGTGGCTGAGGATGCCGGCCGGGGGTGGCGGCGGGTGGTGGCGTCACCTCGACCGCTGCGGGTCATTGAAGAACCTGCCATTTGTCAGCTTATTGCGGCCGGTTCTATTGTGATTGCGGCCGGTGGGGGCGGTATTCCGGTTGTACAAAATCAGGATGGTGAACTACGCGAAATACGGGGCGTCTATGCGGTTATTGATAAAGATTGGGCCAGCGGGTTGCTGGCACGCCAGTTGGCAGTTGATCTCTTTCTCATCTCGACCGGTGTAGACAAGGTAGCCATCCACTATAACAGCCCCCAACAGCAAGAGCTAGATACGGTCACCGTCGCAGAGCTAAGACGGTATCTTGAAGAGGGACATTTTGCCCCTGGCAGTATGCGGCCAAAAGTAGAAGCCATTATGACCTTTGTGCAAGAAACGGGCAACCCGGCTTTGATTACCAGTCCGCCGCAGATGAACAGTGGGTTGCAAGGTAAAACAGGCACACGAGTTGTCAAGTAATCGCTTTGCAGAAGCCGGGCTTTTAGCAGATAGTAGCCGACCCTGCACCCAAAGAAAAAGCATGGCTTCTGAGTTATGAAAGGAGAAGAAAGATGACCGACACACGTTTTAACCCTATTCGTTTTTACGGACTGCTGGTGCCGGTTATGGTGCTGACGCTGGTATTGGCCGCCTGTGGTGGGGAAACGGCCGATACGCCTGCCGAACCAGAAACCGTCACCATAGGAGACCAAACCATCACCATTCCCGCCGCCCGCGAGGGTATGACCAACGTGGCTTTTGTCTATGTTGGTCCTGTTGGAGATGGAGGCTGGACCTACGCTCACAATCAAGGCCGGCTCTATCTGGAGCAAAATGGGGATAATATTCATACTGCCTACCTGGAGAGTATCGATGAAGGAGCCGATGCCGAGCGCGTCATTCGTTCTCTGGCTCGCCAGGGCTTCGACGTTATCTTCACCACGTCTTTTGGCTACATGGACACCACGGCCATAATCGCCGAAGAATTTCCCGATACAAATTTCATCCACGTTTCTGGCCATCGGCGCAATGACACCAACTTTGGTAATATCTTTGGGGCGATGGAAGAGATGAAATACCTGGCCGGCATGATCGCCGGAGCCAAAGCAGCCGAGGATGGCTCTAACCGGGTGGGCATCATTGCCCCTTATCCCATTGCCGAGGTCATTCGCCTCTCCAACGCCGCTGCTCTGGGCATGAGAGAAGCCTGCTCCGACTGTGTCATGGACATCCGCTGGATATTCACCTGGTTTGACCCGGTCCGTGAGCGCGAAGCGGCCGAATCGCTTCTGGATGATGGAGCCACCGTCATTATCACCGGAGCGGACACCCCTGGTCCGGTGCAGGCGGCAGCCGACCGCGGTTATACAGGCATTGCCTATGACTCGGATAATGCCTGTGAAGGGTTGGAAGCCAACTGTCTGACCGTCCCTTATTGGAACTGGGGGCCAATCTATGTGGAGATTGTAGAAGAAATGCAGGCCGGCACCTGGACACCGGAAGATTTTTATGGCTATACCTCTGACGGCCTGGTAGGGTTATATGGCTTTATGGAAGGGCAAACGCCTTATCCCAACGTGCCTGAATCTATTATTCCTGAAGTAGAAAGGTTGTTGGCTCAAATGGAAGCCGGACAATTCACCAGCTTTGATATCTTTACCGGGCCTATCGCAGATAATCAGGGCAATCTGGTTATTGCCGATGGCGTCGTTCCCACTCATTCTGACCTGGAAGGATTGACAGAAGGGTATATGAGCGCTTTTGGCATTGAGGGACGTGAAGCCTGTAACATTTGTATGAACTTCCTGGTGGAGGGGTTTGTACCCAGCGCCGATATTCCACCCCTTGACTGACGTTTACTGACAGCAAAAAACCAAAACAAACCTCCGGACGGGGCCAATCCGTCCGGAGGTTTGTTTCACTGTTTATTGAAGTGCCGTACGCGAAGCGGCTGTCCGGCGCTTATTACTAGCCCTCATTCTCCGGCAGTACTTGTTGGGTTGGCAAAGCCAGGTAAAACGTACTGCCGGGCAACTGCTCTTCATCCTGGCCAGGGCTGTCTACCCAAATA
>JAWOIM010000092.1:0-5738 GCA_046484685.1 Chloroflexota bacterium
GGGAACTCAGGGGGTTGACACCAAATGTAGGGGCAAACCCTTGTGGTTGCCCTCGACCGGGCAGGCACAAGGCACTGCCCCTACCCCACGAAATCCAAAAGACCCAAAAAATGATCAAGCAGCGGCGTATAGCGGGCCTGGCTGCCGTTGGTAAGCGGCCGTTTTGGCCGGCGCTTGCATGGCAGGGGGCACGTTGACATCGCGCACCTCAACCTGGACAATATGACACCAGAGGTCAGTTTGCACGGTGTATTGTTGGGCACGCACGCCGGCTGGGTGAGTACGGCCGTTTTCGTCCGCGGCCATTCTCTGCCGGTGTATGCCCGACAGCCTGATACCCCCATCAGGCAGCCGTTCTACATGGGTCCATTGCACCTGGGCTGTTATGGTATGGTCTGCACGCAGGGCAATCCGGGCTTCCCGAATGGCCACGGGCGTCATGCGGGCTACGCTGGTGAAAATGAGGGAAGGCAAAACGTTATCGACACGACCCACATAACTGCTTACTGCCAGCAGCGCGAAAACATAAGAAATAACCCAGGCCCCACCCACAAACCACAACCAGGTCCGCAAAAAGTCCCGATCCAGATCAGGTCCCAGTCTGGAGACGGATACAGCCGGCACACGCTCGCCCGATTCCGCAATCGGATTCACTTGCAGCGCACTGAGAATCTCCAGAACGGCCGTTAGCTGGCTGTTGATTTCCTTATCATGATTCATTTGGGGGGCCACCGACTCCAGGGCAGTTTGGGCCGTCTCTAGTCCGCTGCGAATAACGGTAGGGCGCTCGGTTGGCGACGCCGCCACCAGGCCCAATATATTGAGAGAAAGGGGCAAAATAATAAATAGAAGCAGGGGCACTACCATGACCGATATGGGCAATACAGGCAGCCCGGCCCGCAAAGCGGGGGGCAGTCGCTGCCAGCCGGATGCCTGGGGCATAAACGGCCGTTTATACCTGTATTCTCGTTGTGCCAGCCACCTGCTGGTGACAAAGCTGGTCGTAAAATAGCCGGTCAAGGCCACAGCCAACAACAAAATCATTGCCCGCCTGATAATAAAATCAGGGTCGGGCTTGAAGACCAGAACAAATGCTGCCAGGGATAGGGCAAAGCAGATGATCATGCCCCCAATGGCCAGCGGAAAGCGATCATAGCTTATTCCCAAGAGAGGGCGGCGAGCATCCGGTTTGGTCTGCAATTGCAGCCAGTTCCGGTTATCGGCAGAACAGCGGGGGCAGGCAACGGCCGTGTCAAACAAAGGCAGCGCTTCAGTGACGTCCTTAGACAAATGATCAGCCACAATATGTTCGGGAAATATGATCCTGTCCAGATTATTCCGCGACGGCTCTCGCCAGCTTTGCAGATGGGTTTTAAGCCACACAGCGCCAATCTGACCGCCGTTACGGCCGCGCTGCTGCGGCTTGTGATGGTTGTCTTGCACAAAGGCTTCGGCCACAGCAAACTGTTCCCGGCAAGAAGCACAACGGAGCAGACGCGAGGTGAATGAAAGGGGTGATTCAGGTAATCGTATCATAACAAATAACCCTCCTTATATGTGGCTTTGAGAGATAGTGACAGCGACTGTTTACAGCCCAACGTGCCGCGACAACGGCCGGGCAACCTTATCATCTGAACTGTAGCTAGTTTAATATACAACGATATGAAATTAAGAAACGCCTTAATAGCATACAAAAAAAATAGGATAAACGCAATATGGAAATCAAGGATTTGGGGATACAATAGCGATATGATGCGTCGTTTCTTCCTGTTGTTTATTACACTATGTTTAGGGAGCCTGGCCGCCTGCACGCAAACAGATACGCCCGGCACCCCTTTATCTACCCTGCCTCCGCCCACGGATATGGCCACATCTGTGGCCACTAATGTGGCCACTACTAGTGGTACGGCCGTACCTACCCTGACTGCCACCATCCCGCCACCCACGGCCACTGCCAGCGCCACCCCGCTGCCGCCAGACGTGAGCCTTACGTCTGACGACATCTTTGTTTACCCGGTTCCTACCGTTTATGAAGGGGACCGTCTTACCATTCAAATCATACCTACTGTGCCAGAGTCCATTATGCCCACAGCGGTCTCTGTCCATTTGCTGGTCAATGGGGAAGAAGCGGCCGTCGGCACGCTAAACAACCGCACGCTGGCCGGGCAGCCGGTTGGCTTATTCCAATGGATCATAACGGCCGAACCGGGCACCTATGAGATTCAGGTAATTCTGGACCGGGACGGCCAGCTCATATCTCAGCCACGTACCGGCAGCCACAATGAAGCCAGCGTCACCATCACAGTACAGGACGCAGCGGCGCTCAGCCGGCGTGAAGCGGAGGCGACCTGGGTGCAGGCCGAGAGCGACTGCTGTATTATCCACGTTGCCAGCGGCACAGCCGCCTACCGGGATCTGCCCCGACTGATACCGCGCATAGAAACGGCCGTGCAAACCGCTGCCGATCGTCTTAACGAACCTCCCTTACGTAAAATCGATGTCTACCTGGTAGACCGGGTGATTGGTCAGGGGGGCTATGCCGGCTCCGCTATGGTCATCTCTTATTCAGACAGGGGCTACAATGGTGGCCAGCTAGACCAGATGCTCATCCATGAAGCTACCCACGTCATTGACCGCCAGTTTGCCCCTCGCCGTATCTCTTTTCTGGCCGAAGGCGTGGCTGTTTGGGCCAGCGGCGGCCATTACAAATCAGAAAATATTGCAGAGCGGGCGGCTGCCCTGCCGGCTCTTGGTTACTACGTTCCTCTGGCCCAGCTCATTAATAACTTTTACCCGGTACAGCATGAAATTGGTTATCTCCAGGCAGCCGGTTTTGTAGAATACCTGATTAACCAACGGGGCTGGGGGCGGTTTCGGACTTTCTACAGCAGCGTAACGGCCGAACACAGCTTTACCCTGGCTGATGCGGTTGACCTTAATCTACAAATTTATTATGACACCACCCTGGAAGCCGCCGAAGCCGACTGGCTGGCTCATTTACAAAATCAGCAGCCCTCAGATGAGGCCATTGCCGATTTGCAAATCAGTCTGCGCTACTATGACACCATGCGCTACTACCAGCTCCATTATGATCCAACCGCCCATTTTTTGACCGCCTGGCTGCCCTTCCCCAGCGAAGTACGGGAACAGGGCAATCCGGCCGATCTCAACCGTCGCCCGCAATCCGAAACCAACATCGTTCTGGAAATCATGTTTGTCGCCGCCGATGCAGCGCTGCAAGCCGGTGATTTTAATCGAGCCAATGTGCTGCTGGACAGCATTACCCGCGTCATTGACAATGGCGGGGCCTTTTTAGACCCGTTGGCCTTTAGCTACCTCGATATCGTACGCACCATTCATGATCTGGGTTACGTTCCGCAACAGGTAGCCATTGAGGGCAGCCGGGCTGTCGCCACCGTCACACCCAATGGTCAAACCAATCTTATCCAACTCAATCTATTACTGCGCGGCCGAAACTGGATTTTGACCTCTTGATTGGGATGATTGATTTTGCTATTTATGCTACAATCTGCATGTAAGAATGGCTAAACGTACCATCACATAACTATGTAGAGGGGTATAAGATGATTGAAGTCATAATTGACAGCATTCGCATTAGTCTTGTCTCACAGCATCGTATTGTCATGCTGAAAGAGTCCGACAGCGAGCGGCAACTGCCCATTTGGATTGGTCCCTGTGAAGCAGACGCTATTACGATTGAATTACAAGATGTTAAAATTGCCCGCCCCGTTACCCACGATTTGTTAAGAAATATCGTGCAGGAAATGGGTGGTAAGATTTCCCATGTCCTGGTAAAAGAGTTAAATGATGGTGTTTTCCATGCCCGCCTCTTTATCGACATCAACGGGGAAATGCTAGAAATTGACTGCCGGCCGTCTGACGCAATTGCCCTGGCGGTACGGGTCAAGGTTCCCATTTTTATCTCTGAATCGGTCATGGAAGAAGCCGGAATTTTGCCTGAACCCGATATTCAGGAGCATGAGTTAGGCCTGGATGAGGATGATGAAGGCGAAACACCGGATGCTTTCCTGGATTTTGTCGATACCCTAGACTTTGATGACTTTGACGAAGACTGATTCGATAATCGGTAGTCCGTCATCAACAAACAGTTTTCAGTGAGTAGTAAACGTGAAACGTGCGTTTTGTTGCGTTTCACGTTTTCATTTAACCTATGAGTTCAATCGAACGTCTTCCCCCCCATAGTATTGAGGCCGAAGAGGCGGTGTTAGGGTCGCTGCTTATTGACCCTGACGCTATTTTTGACGTGGCCTCTCTCCTCAAGCCGGAATCCTTCTACCGGGTGCAAAACCGCTGGATTTATGAATGCATTGTGAGCCTCCACGAGCGGCGCGAACCGCTGGACCTGATCACGGTGACGGAAGAGCTGCGCCGCCGCGAAAAATTGGAGGAGATTGGGGGTGAGGGCTATATTATTGGCCTGATTAACACGGTGCCCACTTCGATTAATGCCCGTAATTATGGCCAGGTGGTCGAAGCGGCCGCCTTGCGCCGGCGGATGATCAAAGCGGCCAGCACCATTGCCGAACTGGCCTTCGATGAAGCTGAAGATGTGAATGTGGCCATTGATCGGGCCGAGCAGACGCTTTTTAGCATCAGCGAAGAGCGTACGACACGCGATTTGACGCCCATCAAGCAGATTGCCAGCAATTACCTGGAACGGATCCAAGAGCTGCATGAACGGGGGGAGGATGTTATTGGCGTGCCCACCGGTTTTGTGGATCTGGACCGCATTTTGGGCGGATTCAACCGATCGGATTTGATTATTCTGGCAGCACGGCCGGGGATGGGTAAGACAAGTCTGCAAAATGCGGTAGCCCTGACGGCCGCCCGGCGGCACGGTAAACGGATTGCCATGTTTAACCTGGAAATGTCGGGCGAGCAGTTGGTGCAGCGGATGATTTCGGCCGAAACGCGCATTGATTCCCAACGACTACGGCGCGGCGATTTACAAGAACATGAGTGGCCTATTTTTATGGAGGCGATCGGCCGTTTATCGGAAACGCGCATTTTTATCGACGATACCCCCTCCATCACGCCCAACCAACTGCGTACCAAATGCCGCCGCCTCTACGCCGAGCACGGGCTGGACATGGTGATGATCGACTATTTGCAGTTGATGCAGGCAGAACGCTCGACCAACAACCGGGTGCAGGAAATCAGCGAAATCTCGCGGGCGCTTAAGGGACTGGCCCGTGAGCTGGATGTGCCCGTCGTGGCGGCCGCCCAGTTGAGTCGAGCCGTGGAGCAGCGTCAGGAAAAACGGCCGTTACTTTCCGACCTGCGCGATTCTGGTTGCTTGACCGGGGATACACTGGTCAAGATAGCCGATACGGGCCAGCGAATTCCTATTCGTCAATTAGTTGGTCAAAAAGGCTTCTGTATTTGGGCACTGAACGAAACAACCTGGCAATTAGAAACGGCCGAAGTCAGCCGGGCCTTTTCGACCGGAATCAAACAAACCTACCGGCTTACAACCCATCCGAGGCGGTTGGAGGCGGTCTCGTCCGGCCCCATCACGCGGAAGTTGGGCGAGGCCAGATTACGCCTCATCACCTCGCGCAAAAAATTGCCCATCACCCGGGTTGCCTCGGCGGTCACCGCCCCCGGGGCAGGCAAGGGCCCAAGTTGGCGATGCCCGTATCCTAGCAGCAGCCGCTGCAAGCCGTCAACGCTCGCCAGTCGCCCGCCTCGACAGC
>JAWOIM010000048.1:0-13375 GCA_046484685.1 Chloroflexota bacterium
CGTGGACGTTTGGGAGACGATCATCTTCTATCCTATCGCTAATTGCTACAAATCAGATGTCATACTTAATGGAGAATAAACAAATGAACATTCTTAATCTTAGGCAACAAACAGATAGTAAAAGCGAGTCTCACACCGCCAAATTCAGGAACCGACATGCCCTGGTCATTGGCAGCAGCATTGCCGGGCTAACCGCCGCGCGCGTACTCGCTGACCATTTTGGCCGCGTCACCATCGTCGATCGTGACCAACTGCCAGAGCAGCCGGCCTACCGCAAAGGTGTCCCCCAAGGGCGGCAGCCCCATGTAATCTTGTTAGGTGGATTGCGCGTGTTAGAGCAGCAGTTTCCCGGTATCACGGAAGAGCTGTATGCAGCCGGAGCGATACAACTCAACTTGGGGTCGGATGTGCTCATACATTTGTTGGGGCGCTGGCGCGTGCGCTATCCCTCGGCTTACACAGTGATAGCCGTTACTCGACCCCTGCTTGAAGGAACCATCCGCTGTCGCCTGGCTGCCAACCCGCGCATAACCTTTATAGAGGGGGCAGAAGCAATAGGGCTTTGCACTGATGAAGCAAGAACGCGGGCAACCGGTGTGAAGCTGCGCTCCCGTGGCAGCGGTGCCTTGCAAATCGAAGCGGATCTGGTTGTGGCCGCTACGGGGCGTAGTTCGCGGGTATCAGAATGGCTGGCTGAATTAGGCTTCCCCACGCCGCGCGAGACGGTCGTAGATGCCAAAGCCGGTTACGCGACGCGCCTCTACCGTTTCCCACATCCTCCCGCTTATGACTGGAAGGGGATGTATCTGCAGCCGCTGGCGCCAGACCAACAGCGCGGTGCATTATTCATCAAAGTAGAGGATGATCAATGGCAGGCTACCTTGATGGGTATGGCCGGTGATTATCCACCGACAGACGAGGATGGTTTCCTGGCGTACGCTCGAACGCTGCCGGTGCCGGATTTTCTCAATGCCATCCAAAGCGCAGAGGCGATTTCACCAATCTGGGGCTATCGCCGCATGGAGAATCGCCTGAGCCACTTCGAGGAGTTGCCGCGTTACCTGGAAAATTTCCTTGTCTGCGGTGATGCCGTCTACGCCTTCAACCCGGCTTATGGCCAGGGAATGTCGGTGGCGGCCATTGCCAGCATGAAGTTGGACACCTATCTACGCCAGCAGCAGGAAGAATTAACCGGTCTGGCAGCACGCTTCCAAAAGGGGTTGATAGACGTAATTGACGCACCGTGGCAGTTAGCAACCGGGCAGGATCGCTATTGGCAGGATGGTCCGGATGCGCCCACTGATCGCCTGATACGCCTGGTGCAGGGTTATTTCCACCGCGTGCTGACGACCATGATGCACGATGCCGTCGTTGCCGAAGCTTTTCTGGCCGTGCAGCAGTTGTTGGTACCGCCCAGCCGTCTCTTCTATCCCGACATCTTGTGGCGCACATTGAGGCCACGCGGCCGTACACTGCTTCTGCCAGGGCGCTCAGACAAGCGGGGCAAAGTTGGGGCGGCCGTGGCCAATACAAAATCCACAGCCAACGCGGTTATGCGCCGGCTTTGGTGATACAATTGCTGGCGCAGGCTGGTCTAACTCTGGTGGACTGACCCACAAACCGAACCGGCCAACCTGGCTCAACGTCTGCTGTACGTGGTTTCGACGGCAACGAGGTCGGCGAACCGGGTTTTTCTCTAGCACAACAACGGTAGCATAGGTCAAAAACCCGGTTTCTCCCGGCAGCGTTAGTAGGTACCAGACCCTCCTCATTCTATCGACAACCGGTAATGACCCAGTTCCAACGTGCGCGGCACGGAGGCGGCTACGATAAGAATGGGGTTGCGGCTGCCGCCGGGAGGAATGGAGAAAACGGCCGTTTGTCGCTCATCCAGTCCAATCGGACTCACAGTAGGCCGGCCATCGGGAAAGGTAATAAGCTGTAGATGCCAGGTTTGGGGCAAATAGGCCGTAGCGCGGGTAAAACCCTCGGCCGTCCAGCCCTGATCCGGCCGGCCGGCGTCATCAACAAAACCAATTTCGGGAATAGCAATATTGTCTATGGCAAAACCCCCATACGTCAATAGTTGGTCCGTAACATATTCAAAGCGTAACAAAATCTCTTGCCCGGCATACGGAGTCAGATCCACCTCTTCCTCAACCCAGGTGCGCTGCCGGCCGGTATAAAAATAGTCGGTAAAAGCGGCGTTGGCCGGATCATCACCCGCAGCCCGGCTCTGCATGTGGGGCGCATCGAGACCTTGCCAGGAACGGCCGTTGTCAGTTGAAACGGCCACATAGGCAAAATCATACCCCTGCTCAATGTCCACATAAGCCATATAGTGGAGCGTGGCCTGAGTCACAGGCCGCAAGTCAAGCGGCCGCGTCAGGCGCATCTGGCTGTAATTGGCCCGCTGTGCATACCAAAAATATTCCCCGGATTGGGGCAGCGTATCCAACAGCGGAACCAGCGTGCTGCCGTTAAAGGTAACCGTCAAGGTATCGCTGCCATCCAACTCATAATAAGCCGCACCGTAGGGATGCAGGGTGTCTGACAAACTCACCGGCGGGCCGGCAATGAGGGTGGTTGCGGCCGTATCCAGAGCCACCCCCTCCCCAAAACGGTACATGTCCGGGGCCTGGGGCTGATCGTGGATGGCCAACGCCACCAGCCAGTCTAACCACAACTGCCGGCCCGTTAGCGGCAAATTGGCATTGACCAAAACGGCATCCAGCGCCCGCAGGCCCGGCAAGGGGCTAATGGCAAATTCCCGGTAAAGGTCCACCCCCAGCCGGTCAAACAGATAGCGGTTAAAGGCATACCCTTGACCGTAATAAGATGCTGCATTGCCTGCGGTCCACTGTTTAAGGGGCTGGTTGGGGTTCCGCAAAAAGAGGTTGGCCCGCTGCTGGGCCACCTGCACTGTACCCCATAAATCTTCAGCCAGCATTGCCGAGCCTTCCACAGCCCAATCCCACTCACTCTTGTCATACGTATACTCCACCATATGGCGAAACTCATGAACCAGCACGCTGAGATAATAATCGCCGCCAAACTGACGTACATTCATCACAAACATTTCTCGTTCGTTTGAGTCCGGCACAACAATCTGGGGATAGATATGACGCGAGCTAAAATAGCCGGCCAGGCCACAGGCTGACACCGTTTCCAGGGTGACATCACACAGCGCCAGCGGTGAGGCATGGACGATATGAACACGCGGATCGCCATCCAGACCGGATTGGTAGGTGTCGCTAAAGTAGTAGACCACCAGTTCGTAGGCTTCGTCGAAGGCAGCGCCGGCCTGGGCCAACTGCTGGGGATCAGGCGTAAAGGAGCCGGGACCCACATCAAACCAAAAGTAGGCATAGTCGCTGACGGCCAGCAAATCGACGTTGATAGTAGAGATAGTATTGGTGTCGATGTTGGCGATTTGCAACTGCTGGCGCGTACCAATCGGCAAGGGCGTGATAAGGGCAGGCTGTGCTGCTGGTCGCTGCCCCAGGCCCCGATAGGCCAGGGCCAGGCCAATTTCATCTCGCTGCGGCGGAACAGCTTGATATAGCTCATGGTGGGTGGCTTGCTGCGGCGGCGAAACGGCCGTCTGGCTCAAGGCCGCTTCCGGTGTGATTGTGGCCGTCCAGGTGGCCACCTGAGTGGGAAAAGGGGTAGGGGAGGAAGTGGCTGTAGGGGTGGCCGTGGATTGGGTAAGGATTATTGTCGGAGGAACAGGTGGCGAAACGGCCGCTTCTTTTAACAGCGGCCCCGGTTCACTCCGACAACTGAGCAGTAAAAGAACCGCAAGCAGACTATACCGTTTCATAGGTACCATTGTACTCCAATTATCGCTAACCAGTAACCAGTAGCCAGTAGCCAGTAGCCAGTAACCAGTAGCCAGTAATTCGTTACCGGTTATCCTTTAGCAGTTAGCAGTTTCCTGTTTACCGTTTTCCGTTTACCGTTTTCCGTTTATCGTTTCCCGTTTTCCGTTTTCCGTTTTCCGTTAGAAATTGACAATTACCAATTGCCCACTAGAATCCGCTCTATGTTATCATTGGCAGAACAAAACAGGTGGCGCGAGGTGTACCGGCAGCGGCGGCCGGATTGGCGGCCGGCCACCGAGGTCTATGCCGACCTGGTACGCGCCCATCTGACGGCCGCAACCCGGCTGCTGGATCTGGGCTGTGGCCGGGGCGGGTTAGTGGAACAATTGGTATCAGGAGAGGGTGAGCCGTATTCACTATTCAGTAGCCACTGTTCAGTAGCCGGTGAGCCGCATAAAACAAAGCGCTGGCTGGGGATTGATCCGGATTGGGCGTCGCTGCAGCAGCACCGGCTGCCCGACCTGCCGCGCCTGGCGGCTGTGAGTGACGCGCTGCCTTTACGGGCAGCTTCCGTTGACCTGATTTTTTGTAGCTGGCTGCTGGAGCATTTGTCACGGCCGTCTCTCACCTTTGCCGAAATTAGCCGGCTGCTGCGGCCCGGCGGTGTGTTTATCTTTATCACCCCCAATGCCCGCCACCCGCTGGCCCACTTAAACCATGCCCTGGGGAGTGTAGCCCAAATTCAGGGTTGGTTGGTCAGCAGTTTGTACGGCCGTTCTGCCAGCGATGCCTTTCCCACCACTTACCAGGCCAATACCACCGACCAATTGCATCACCTGGCCCAGGCCCACGGACTGCACCTGAGCCAACTTCACCCCGTTCCCGACCCCAGCTACCTGGCCTTTCACCCGCTCCTCTTTCGGCTGATGTGCCATATCGAAGAGCGGCTGCCGGCCGAGCGTAAGCTCCACCTGGTGGGCGTTTTGCAGAAATGAAATCCTACCACCTGCGGTCTGTGGTCCATGGTCTGTGGTCATTTTAGAGGAGTTTTTATGAACCTGGAACATATCTTAGCTACCGGCATTGAGATTGCCCGTGAGGCCGGGGCGCTGCTGCGTAATGGCCTGGGACAAGGGCTGTCCATCCAACAAAAAGGAACGGCCGTTGATTGGGTTACCCAATACGACGAGCAGGCCGAAGCCCTGATCGTATCCCGGCTGCAAGCGGCTTTCCCCGACCACGGGCTGCTGGCCGAAGAAGGCAGCCGGGCCAACAGCGACAGCCCGCTGATCTGGCACATTGATCCGCTGGACGGCACCACCAATTTTGCCCACGGGCTGCCCATTTTTTCTGTTTCCATGGCCCTCTACGAAGGGAGCAAACCGCTGGTAGGCATTATCTATGACCCCATGCGAGATGAATGTTTTAGCGGGGCCAGCGGCCTGGGGGCCAGTCTGACTACGCCTGAGGGCACAGTGCCGCTGCGCGTAAGCCAGGCTGGCGAATTGGTCCACAGCCTGCTGGCCACCGGCTTTCCCTATGACCGGCACCACAGTGAGCAGGACAATATGCAGCAGTTGACCCGGTTTCTAAAGCAGGCACAAGGTATCCGGCGCAACGGCTCGGCCGCCCTGGATATGGCCAATGTGGCCGCCGGCCGGCTGGATGGCTACTGGGAATTTAAGTTGAACAGTTGGGATATTGCCGCCGGGGTGCTGCTGGTGCAGGAAGCGGGCGGGCGGGTAACGCTCATGGACGGCACTCCCTTCACCCTGTCAGCGTCGGTGTCGCTGGTGGCCAGCAACGGCCGTATTCATCCCAGAATGTTAGAGATTCTGCATGAAAGTGACACTTAGTGCGTAGTGCGTAGCGCACAACAAAAATCCCTACGTACTACGTCTCAAGCTCATAGTTCATAGCTCATAGTTCATAGCTCATGAAATATCGTTTACAAGGTACGCTTTTCTGGTTAGCCTACCAATTGAGCCAGACCCGCTTGTGGGAACTCCCCTTAAGCCTGGGGCTGGGCGTAGCGGGCTGGCTGCTGTTGGGGTGGGGCTGGCTGGCCGGGTGGTCTGGCTTATTGTTGGGCTTGCTGGCGCTGCTGCTGCTGAGCAGCCATCTGCTCTTGTGGAGGGCGAGGCGGCGGGAATTTACCGCTTTTGTGGCCGATGAGATGGCTTTTCCAAACGCGCCGGCCCGGCTGTCTGACAATGAACATCTGGCGCTGCGGGTAAACGGCCGTTTCAGCCTGGTTGATCGCGACACCTTTGTCTGGCAGCGGCCGGCCGACTATTGGCAGGTACCGCTGGGCGACCATATTATCATGGTGGCCGAAAAGCCGGGGCAATATCTGTACCAATTCCTCGAGCCGGATAATTTGCAGCAGATCAAGCCGGGTTGGGTCTGGGCCTGGCAAGGCGCACAGCCGGCCCTGGCTATCACGTTTCGACCTAATTGGGGACCCCAGGCCCCTCTGCCCCCGCTGTCCCAATTTCAGTTTGGTGACGCCGAAACGCCCACGCCTGGCCCGCCACGCACCATTTACCTGCTGTTTGACACGCCGGCCGAGCGGCAGCAAGTATGGCGACAGTTGTCGGCGACAGTTGTCGGTGAACGGTGAACGGTTATCGGTTATCGGTCATCGGTCACCCGATACCGATTACCGCTTACGGATTACGGATTACGGATCACCGCTTACTCTTCCGGCTCAGCATCAACAGCGGGCAGGGTGAAATCAGCCAGCAGCCGTTCGGCCAGCAGGTCGTCAAGCAAATCCCAGGCCGTTTCCAGGTCGCGTGCGGCCAGTTGGGGGGTGCCGGCCAAATTGGTTTGGGCCAGAGTAAGCCGGGTTTGAACGGCCGTTAAGCCCACCACCAAAGCCTCGTCTTCTTCGGCTTCGGCCACAGCGATCATCTGCTCAACGACGGCCAGGGCTTGATTTAAGTCAGCATCGGCCAGACCTATATTGCCCTCAATCAATTGCAGCCGCGTCCGCGTAATTATTTCCCAGACACGGAACAGGCGCACGCTGCGCTGAAGCTGAATCATTTCGGTTGCATTGGTGGCTACCATAGCCAGAGTTTCATCAACTTGAGCCGCCACAGCAGCTCTGTCTGCCTCTACAGAACTGGCTAACTGCGCATTCTCTTGCCGTAGAGTGCCATAGTCGGCTCGAACAGCATCCAGCTCCCCGCCGAGCGCATCGAGGCTGCCGCTGTTTTCATTCAAGTCACTCTGGAGGGCAAGCAGCCCATTTTGCAAGTTGGTCAAAGTGGCCTCGTTCTCAGAAACGGCCGTGGCCAACGACGTTTCTAAGGCAGCCAGCGCTGCATTCTGGCTTTCCAAAGCCGTGGCCAAAGAACTTACGTCCTGTGCCAGGGTGGTGGTGTCGGTACGCAGTTGGGCCAATGACTGTCGTTGTTCCCGCTCTGAATTCATCAAGTTGTTCACATCGCTGCGCAGCAGATTGACACGAGACTCAAAGGCATTCATTGATGCCCTGAGAGTGTTGGAGGAGCCTACGGCCTCATTGAACAAAAACAGACCGCCAATGCCCAGGCCCAACAACAGCAAAGATACAAATAGACTTCGTATAAGCAAACCAAAAAATCGTCTTAAAAATCCGGGCCGGTTTTCATTCATTCCATCTACTCCTTTCTTAGGGTGTGGGTGTGACGGATGGGTCACCAATAGGGGTGGCGGTGGAACGTGGTGTGCGGGTAGGCAGCAAGGTCGGCGTTGGTGTCATCGTCTCTTCCAATTCATCTTCATCTATCTCTTCAGCTTCGCCATTTTCGCCACTATCATTTTCAGCATCCGTGTCAGGGGTCGGCGTTAAGGTAGGGGTAATAGTGATAATTGGGGTAATGACGGTGGTCGGCGTTATAGTGGCAGTCGGCGTGACCACGGGGGGTGGCCCTTGCAAATCAAAGAGAAGGTCACGCAGGCCATCGAGAAAGATGTTAAACGTATCGGCCGCCGCCGCCACGCCAGCCAACCGTTCATCCAGAGTTTCACTCGTTTCGTATAGGCTGCCAATATCCCTTTGCGCCTGAGATAGCTCACCATCCAGGCTGGCCAGGTTGTCATTGGTCTGGCTCAGACGTGTATCGGCCGTATCCAGTCGTTCGCTGAGTGATCCCATATTGCCATCAAGCGCGGCTGCCAGCGCGTTCAGATCGCGCTCCATCACAGAACGGGTGGCTTCGGCCTCAATGATCTGCTGCTGTAAAGCGCGATTTTCGGCGGCGTAGTTGAGCGTCCCGTTAAGCAAAAAAAGGATGAGCAAGGTTAATAAGACCCCACCCAGTATCCCACTAACCGCTCCGATGAGGGCCGCCCGCTGTCCGCGTCGCTGCGCAGCTTTGTTGGCCGCAGTTTGGTCAGGGGCTGGTGCAGGGGAAGGTGCGGCTGCTCTATCCGGCTCTGGTGCGGATGCTACTGGTGGCCAGGGTGCCGTTTCGGCATCAAGATCGGCCGTTTCTGCCGGCTCATCTTCCACCCTATCGTCAGCCCGGCTTTCGGGAGAAACGGCCGTAGCCATCCTCAGCGGCGTCACGACAGCCTCCGCCCCATCCCTACTCTCCTCTTCAGGTTCAGCCGCAGTGGCAGCGGCCGGAATGAGCGGTAAAGGAGCGGTGTCGGCATCGGGATCAGCCGTATCCGGCTCAGGTTCAGCGGTCGCCGGTTCATCCTCAGCCACAACCAAAAGCTGGGTGCTGGCCGGTATAGTTGCTTCTACCGTGACAAGATGCTCAAACCGGCGAACCATACGCTCCGTTATGCCTTTGACGGCCGTTAATTCAATCACTTCCTCAAAAGGCTGGTTCCTTTCACGGAACTCAATGATGCGCCGCGCCTTAGCCTCACCTACCCCCGGCAACGCGGCCAACGTTTCTTCACTGGCCTGGTTAATGTCAATTTTTGCCTCTGTCATTAGAGTATACTCCTTTGGAAAATGACCATGGACCACGGCCCCTGATTAAATCAGGGATAGACGATTGGTGTCTACACCTTATTGTACATGCTAATAGAATAATTTCATCCCTGGATTAATAGGGGCTGGGTGACGCATAACCGGAGAGCATCTACGCACGACGCATGACGCACTACTCAATCAGGTCTGCCTCTGACAACAGTTGGGGCTATAATTACAGTATGATTGCCTGGTCCAAACAAATTACCCCAACCCGGGCCGCTCTGCTGGGACTGCTGCTAGTTAGCCTGATAATGGCCTGGTGGGTAGGGGAGCAGGGTCGACCCTTTGCCCATTATCCGCCCGACTTTGATGAGGCGGTCCACCTGCTGCCGGTGGTTCAGGTGGCCAACGCCTTACAGCAAGGCGACCTGAGCGGCTTTTGGCAGGCCACCAGCCAACAAGACCAACTGGCCGCTTACCCCTTTATCCACTCCTGGCTGGCAGCACCCGTCTGGCTGCTGCGGCCGGGGCTGACGCCACAGCGCTGGTTTAGTCTGGCCTGCGTGGTAGGCAGCATTCTGCTGGCTTTTGGCGTTAGCCGGCAGTTGGTGCAGCGGCGACACTGGCTGGCAGGGTTGGTCGGCGGCGGGCTGGTGTTGACCGCTTTCCCGCTCTGGCTGTATGGCAGCCTGGCCTATCTGGAAGGGGTCGGATTGCTGCTGACGCTGTTGACCATCTATTGTTACCTTCATGTCATTGACGGGTCTGGGTCTCGCTGGCTGCTTGCTACCAGCCTGATCGCGGCGGCCGTCTTTCTGACCAAATACAATTTTGGCCTTTTCTTGATAGGGGCTATCGGCTTGAATGAGGGTGTAGGCTGGTTGTTGACCCGCTCAACCCGGCCCCCCTGGGAGCGCTGGCTCCGTTTGGCAGCGCCGGCCGCTTTCATTCTGCTCATCTGGTTTGCCGCTCCGGGACGGCTGGCTCGTTTTCTCTCCTTTAGCCAGGCGCAAGAAGGGCAGCTAGATATCTGGCAGGCGGCCGGTTGGTTCTATTATCCCCACAGCTTTTATGCCCACTATCTGCCCGGTCCGGCGGCCCTGCTGCTGGTAGGGGGTGGGCTGCTGCTGGCGCTGTGGCGCTGGCGCAGCGGCCGTTTTCGCTTTTTGCTCATTTATCTGGGCCTGAGCTGGCTGCTGCTGCTGCTTGTGCCTCAAAAAGCACCTCGCTTTCTCTATACGGTCGCTCCCGCTGGCCTGCTGTTGGCCGGCCCCTTTGCCGTCTGGCTGTATGAGCAGGCAGCAGCCCACAGCCAACGGTGGTCTCTGCCTGTCCTGCTGCTGATCGGCTGGCTGCTCTGGTGGGGAACGGCCGTTGCCCACCAGTTTAGCTATCTTCAGGCCGGTCTCGATGTCGCTTTCGACAGCGTACCGGCCACCGCCACGGGCTACGAATGGATCAATGAACGCACCCTGGCTCAGGGCAGCACCCTGTATATCCTCAACGAGTGGCACCTGTTTAACCGATATTCCTTACAATGGCAGCATCTTGCCAGTCAGGGGTATCCCCCCATCCCCATGGAGTGGTCGCAAGTCCACGGTGGACCGGCCCCGGAACCAACGGCGGCCAATCTGGACGCGCTGCTGGCCCAATGGCAGACCCAGGAAATTGACTATCTGCTGAGCATTGACGGCAGCCCGGCCGGTTTATATACTGGTTGGGAAGTGGTAGAACCGCTGCTGGGTCTGGGCCGCCTACAGCCGGTCGCCAGTTCCGGCAGCCTGACCCTGCGTGATTGGGACAACGACTATCGGGAACGGGTATTGGCGGCCGACTTTACCGATCCCACAGTCTGGAAAAAAGAGCAGCAAACAGAGGGGGGCGACTATGAAATTCGCCTCCATTTATATCGCATTATATGGGAAAATTAATCAACCAAGACGGCTGGTGGCTGGGGCTGCTGGGCCTCTTCATTTTTACCGTTTATCTGCTGCTTCTGCCGGGTCACTTTCATTCCGTAGATGAAAGCGCCATGTTTGTAGCTGCCCATAGCACCTGGCAGGAGGGCAACCCACATACCAATCAAATGGCCTACTCTTTATGGGCAATTCGACCGGGTGAGGCAGTGACCATGCTCAGCCCCACGGGGGATATTTATACCAAGAAAAGTCCGCTCATGGTGTTGCTGATGATCCCCTTGGTCTGGCTGGGGCTGTATCTGCCCTGGCTGAGTAGTGTACAGGCAGTACTGCTGTTGGGACCGCTGATAACAACTATGACGGCCGTTTTGCTCTGCCGGCTGGCCCGACAAACAGGATACAGTCGTCGGGTAGCGCTGGCAGCCGCACTCTTGTTTGCTTTTGCCACCATGGCCTTACCCTATGCCCAGACAGTTTTTAGTGAGCCGCTGGCTGCGCTGGGTCTGTTATTGCTGGTAGGCAGCGTGGGCCTGGAAAGGGAACGGCCGTTGCCCCCCACCTCTCTCCTGCTGGCCGGCCTGGGTCTGGCCTTGGCCGTAGGCAGCAATCTTGTTTACCTGCTGCTGGCTCCGTTTATGGTCCTATGGCTGCTGTATGGTCAATCTCAGGCTAAAAGAAAGTGGCCGGTCACTATCGCCACCTTTGCCGCACCGCTGCTGTTGTTGGGGCTGGGGCTGCTATTCTATAATTGGCTTCGTTTTGGCCACTGGCTGGAAACCGGCTACCATTTTGCTCCGGGCCAGGAAGGCTTCACTTCACCGCTCTGGTGGGGTATATCAGGGCTGCTGGTTAGTCCGGCCCGGGGTCTCATCTGGTATTCTCCCCTGACGCTGGTGGGGGTATGGGGGTTGTACGCTACCTATCAGCAGCGGCCGCGGCTGGCCCAACTGGTGGGGGCGATCATTCTTTTTCACCTTATCGCCTTTGGAGCCTGGTGGGAGTGGTGGGGCGGGTACGGTTGGGGACCACGCTTTTTGCTGCCGCTGCTGCCACTGCTCCTTTTAACCAGCCTGCCCCTGCTAAACCGCGCCCTGGGGGAAGAGCGGTGGCTCCAGGGCATCGTCGTCTTGTGTGCTGCGGCCGGGTTGCTGGTGCAATTTGCGGGAACGGCCGTTGACTTCAACCGGTACGAGACTTTTTTGGATGACCATTTCCCGGCTCCAGCCAACCAACCGTTGCGCTACCACCATGACCCTGATCTGGTCTGGCGTATTGCCGACAGTCCCATTATCGTCCACTGGCAGCTTTGGTTAGAGGGAGAGCGGCAGCCGTTCTGGTGGCAAACCAGGGGACAGTCCCAGCACAGCCTGCAGGAAATCCCCCATCAAATCAGAACAGCGCAGCAGCCGGGTGACGTGGTGATCAATCTGGTGCCTGAATTATTGTATGACCTGCTCGACCAGCCTACGCTGCCCCCGGTCTATGGGCTGCCTTATCGGGTCGCGGCCGATGATCCCCAGGCACGGCAGCTTTTTGACCGGGTAAAAAGCAGCGCCGACCGCATCTGGCTGATTACCTGGTATCAGGCAGGTGATCCCCATAACTGGTATGAACAAGAACTTCGCCAGGAGTGGGCCAGCGTCCAAGAAATGTGGGCCGATGATTTGCGCCTGCTCCTGGTAGCCCAACCGCCCGCCCCAGAGGCCAAACCCGGCACAGCCCGATTTGGCCCGATTCAACTGCGTCATTATGATTGGCAGATGACTGAAACCACTCTTTTTGTCACCTTGACCTGGGCCGCAGAGCAGCCCATACCAGAAAATTTTGTCACCTTTGTCCATATTTTGGATGAGTCCGGCAATCTGCTGGCCCAGCAAGATCGGCAGCCATTGGGCGGCTACCGCCCCACCACAAGCTGGCAGCCAGGCGAGCCGATTACGGATCGCTTTGCCTTTCCCCACCACCTATTGCCGGCCGATGGGTGGCATATTGTAACCGGCTGGTACAGTTGGCCTTCATTAGAGCGACTGCCACTGACGGTCACCAGCGGTGAGCAACTGGATGCGGACCATTATCTGCTGCCCTAACCGTGGGGCCAGATTTCGCCGCCGGGTCGCTCTTCACAGCCGTCTGGGCCAAGGCCGTATTCTCCACTAGCAGCAAAATAGTCAGGGTGATAAGGAAGTAGACTTATCTTTTTCACGGGACCTCCTTGTAGGGACTGCAGAAACACACTCGTCCTCGGTCTTCAGTCATTCTATTCTTATTGTGGTTATCGAAATCCTATCAGTTCCGTCGGGTGTGGTGAGCCGTTGGCCGGTAGTGGGATCGTACAGGCCGGCCAGCAACTGGTAGTCACCGGCAGGCAGGCTGTCGGGCAGTGACAATAGACGCTCATCGACAATAATTTCGCCGGGCAGCCAGCCGGTGGTGGGGCGCTGCCAGTGGGCCGGTTCCCCATCGGATTGGGCCACCAGTTGGCCGTCTGGCCCCATCAGGTGTAGGAATACGCGGTAGCTAACGGCCGTTTCTGCCTCGGCCTGCCAGATCAGGCGAACGGAAGCCGGTAAACGGTAAGCGGTATCGTCACCACCTGTCCCTGCTCTTTCGTCAGCGATCAAAACTGCACCCAGCAGGGTGGCCACATCGCCCAACTGCCGGTTAAGGGGATGGGTCAGTTCAGGTGGGGTAAAGGTGCGCTCCGGTTCGTT
>JAWOIM010000053.1:0-5427 GCA_046484685.1 Chloroflexota bacterium
CACAAAGCGTAAGCGGACGCTGCCAATGCCGATAATGTCGCCGCTGGAAATAACGGCCGTTTCCCCCTCGCCCAATAATATCCCGTTCAATAACGTCCCGTTGCGGCTGCCTAAATCTTCCAGCCACCACTGTTGGCCACGCCGGGTAATGAGTGCGTGTTCAGTAGACACATAGGTTTCATCCAGCACAATATTGCTGCTGGCAGCCCGGCCCAGGCGTGTGACCGGCAGCAGTGGGAAAACGGTCTCTTCGGTTACCTGGCTGATTTCACTGGCAATAACGTGGAGTTGACCCAACGGCCGTTTCTGGACAGCCAGATTGGCGGCCATTAGACGCATATCGTGATAAATGAGCCAGACGAGGACACCCAAAAAGGCCAGCAGCAGCAAGGCAGCCAAAAAACGCAGCAAAAGTAGAATGACGGGCAGTGACATTAGCTATCCGAATCATCTGTTAGGGGGGGCATCATAACCGTATCCTCTTCATGCTTGGGATCTCTCCCCGGAATGTGGGGGTCAACCTCCCCTTCTCCATAAATCAAGGGTACATCCCCTAAGGTTATGACATCCCCTGGCTGGAGGGCATGCTCGGTTACAGGCTGGTTATTAACCAGGGTGTGGCCCCGGTTACTCAGGTCATAGACAACAAAGCGGCTGTAACGCCACCGTATTTGGGCATGGCGGCGGCTAACGGTCGGTGCGTCGAGGACGATATCGTTATCAGTGCGGCGGCCCATGTTAATAATTGCCTGATCCAGCGGCACGTGCCGGCGCCCGGCTACAATAAGAAAGGCATCAATAGCCCGGATTGCCGACTTGACGGCCGCTTCTGAAAGGGGGCGCGGCTGAATTTGTGTCGGTTCATCGGCCTGAACGGTATGTTCTGCCTCTACCCTTACCTGCTGGCGCGACAGGTTGGGATCGGCCGTTATTTCTACGTCGGGAGGGATAGGCAAATAGAAGCCGGCCTTCCGGGCCAGGTCAGTAACATAGCCAGACAGTTCCGTCGCCAGACGCGGGTTTTGACGGTACAGAGCCGTGTAATCATCGGGATGCAGCCGGATACGGAAAAAATCGGCCGCCTGCCCGTCACGCTGACTATCTTCGAGGGCGCGAGCAATTTGGGAGGAGACCTCCAGTGGATCGATCTGATCACCAAAAAGGCGGCGAGCTGAGCCTTCTATTAAACGGCGGGCCAGGGATTCAAATTGGGCAATGGGTGTTGGTTTTTTCATAGCAATGCTGATTATAGAGAGGGGGTTAACAAGAGTCAATTACAATTGCCCTCTCATTGCCATCCGGTATACTTCCTCTACAACAATTAATTTGTGAATTGTTGAATGGCTGAATGGTTAATGGCTGGTTGGCCATGCTTAATTAATAATTCAACAATTAATTATTTTTTATGGAGATATCATGAGTGGTAAATCGATTCAACTAACAAGCTACGCTTCCTGCGCCGGTTGAGCGTCGAAACTGGGTCCGGCGGACCTGGCTTACGTATTACAACCATTGCGAGAACTATTCAAAGCCAGCGACCATCCGGCGCTGCTGGTGGGATTAGACAAGGCGGATGATGCAGCTGTTTACCAGCTAGACGAGCAGCGCGCCATCATCACCACCACCGACTTCTTCCCGCCCATTGTGGATGATCCGTATGATTTTGGGGCGATTGCCGCCGCCAACGCCATGTCGGACGTATACGCCATGGGGGGCCAGGTTTTGTTTGCTATTAATCTGGTTGCCTTCCCCGACAACCTGGATCGGGATATCCTGCGTGAGATTTTGCGCGGCGGCGCGGAAAAAGTAGCCGAAGCCGGCGGCGTCATTGCCGGTGGTCACAGCGTCAACGACAAAGAGCCAAAGTATGGGCTGGCCGTCACCGGTCTGGTCAACCCGCAGCAAGTTAAGAAAAAAGGGGGCGGCCAACCGGGCGACGTGCTGCTGTTGACCAAGCCGCTGGGGGTAGGCGTCCTGACAACGGCCCTCAAGCAAGGCAAAGCGGCGGCTGAAGACATTGCCATGGCCGTTATCAGCATGAAACAGCTCAACAAAAAAGCGGCTGAAGCGGCCCAACTGGCCGGGGTCAACGGCATGACCGATATCACCGGCTTTGGCCTGTTGGGCCATGCTCAAGAAATGGCCGGCCAGGGAGACGTAGATTTTCATATTGAAGCGGCCCAACTACCCTGGCTGCCGGGGGCTGTGGCCTGCGGCGAACTGGGCACATTTCCCGGCGGTATGGGGCGCAACCTGGATTATTTTGCGCCTCATGTTACCTTTGGTTCGGCCGTTTCCCAATTGGTTCAGGATATGCTCTGGACCCCGGAAACTTCGGGCGGGCTGCTGCTGGCCCTGCCACCGGATCGAGTAAATAGTTATCAGGCACAGTGTGAAACGGCCGTTGTTATCGGTCATGTTACCAGCGGCACAGGCCACATTTTTGTAAACTAACATGGTGCGTAGTGCGTAGTACGTAATAGGTTTACTACGCACCACGCACCACGCACTAAAAAGGTGTTACATGGACAGAACCGTCCCCACATCGGGTAATGAAGAAATCAACCTCTACCTGCAAACCTACTACTCCCTGCTGCGGAGTACTCGTGAGGTGCAGATTAAGAGCCTGATTGAAGCCCATAAACATATGAATTCCGCCTTGCACGTCAAGGCCAACTCGCCCGAACCTGATCTGGCCGCCTGGATTTACTCAGTCTTGCGGCTACCCACTCAATTTCAAAAGGTAAGCCTGGTGCTTATGGGTCAGTCGGCTCAGGTGTTTGCTCAACATGGCTATGCGAATGTAGAGCAGTGGCAGCAAGTATCAGCCCCCGGTCGACGCCGGCGCAGCTACTTTGATGGCGAGCGCACCATGGGCGTCTTTATTGCCAGCCGCTCAGATATTGATGATCTGGTTCCCATGATAACTGCCTATCAAATCGAGCGCAGCAAACTGTATCATCGCTTGAACAAGCCAGTTATTATTGAACGCCTGGAGCAGTGGGCCGCCAACCGCCATCAGCCGGAAGGGGAGAGTTTGCTCTGGCTGGCCCAACAGTTGGAAATCCCAAGCGATGACCTGGAACGACTCTGTATTATTTGGGGAGAAACAACGGCCGAACGGCTGCTGGATATCGTTCGCTTTAAACAGGAAGTTGCCATCCGCTCGCTGGCCGGCTCGCTGGCCGATTATAAGCGGGCCACCCGCCGCTGGTGGCGCAATGTCGAAAGCCGCGTACCGGCTATTTCATTTGAAGATCGGCCCGTCTATTTTGTATCCAGTAACACCCACAGTCTAGCCAATTTGATCAGCGGGTATGCCCTGCAAATTGCCCCCAAGCTGCGCGAATTCATTAGCGCCGTTGGCTCAGAAAATTTAAAACGAGAGCATGACGATATTTTAGAAAAAAATGTGCCCAGCAGTATGGAAAACTTCCTTTACTATACGCTGAAAAAATATGAGACTATCGACGAGACGACGACAGCAGAGCGCCTGGAAGCAGAGCAATCGTTTGGCATCTACCGTGTACCCAGCAAACATTCGTTTGACATTGAAGTGCAAATTATTGACCTGAAGCAGCTTGCCACCACAACCATGGATCATCGGGTAGTTGTAGACAAGATGGATTGGTTGGCCCACAGCGAGGCCCTGATTGTCAACGTCGATTATCCGCTGGGCATGGCGGCTTACCAGGTTTTGTCAGAAATTGCTCGCAACATTAATGAGGTGCGGGGCGTATATATTATGGGCAAAGCAGCCACGTTAAACGGCCGTATTGGTGATGTCATGATTCCCAGCGTGGTTCATGACGAACATTCCCTAAATACCTACCTCTTTCACAATTGTTTTACGGCCGATCATGTAGCCCGCTATCTGGTGTATGGCAGCGTGTTGGACAACCAAAAGGCGATTACCGCCCCGGGTACCTTTTTGCAAAACGAAGGCTATATGTCGATATTCTACCAGGAAGGGTATACAGATATGGAAATGGAAGCCGGCCCTTACCTCAGCAGCACCTACGAAATGACCCGGCCCAAACGCCACCCTTACAACGAAGTGGTCAGTCTGTACAATGCCTCCTTCCCTATTGGCATTTTGCATTACGCTTCAGATACCCCGTTTAGCAAGGGGAAAAATCTAGGCACGCAAAACCTCTCCTACTTTGGTATGGACCCCACCTATGCCACCACCATTGCCATTTTACGGGCGATATTTGAAGCAGAGAGCAAGCGGTTTAATGGCCACATTTAATCGATTTAACACAACTGAAAGCCAACGTATTTACTCTCCTTGGGACAAGGTCGGGCTGGCCATATGGGCTATTCTCTTTGGACTGGCAGTTAGCCTGTTTGCGCTGGCTTTTTACGATCAGATGCGTTTGTTAAGTCAGCCAAGACAAGCAGGTTTGCCAGGTGATGATGCTCAATCTATTCTACAGTGGTACCTGCTGCTGCTTAATCTGGTTAGCGCCCTGGCATTTGCTTCTGTTTCGGCCGTTTTGGCCTGGCGTCGCTATAACAACTGGATGGCTTTGGTAACGGCCGTAATGCTGGTCACAATTGGGCTTAGCCTGGTCAATCCCATCACTTACGTTTTATGGGACACACGCCCCGCACTGAGTCTCCCATTACACCTGCTCGGTGCCGTGGGCGGCCTCAGCTTTGCTTATTTTCTCTATGCTTTTCCCCAGGGATCCTTTTCTTCAAAACGGGTAGCCGTTGTTGGCACTATAGCTATGATCTGGTTTGCTCTCACCAATGGCCTATTAGCTATGACTGGCCTGATAAATATTGATGAGTTATATTCAACTTTTGCCCTTCCCCTGACTATCGTCTCCTTTATCTTGTATGGATCTCCCATGGTCATTCGCCCTGAGTTACGGCGAAAAGAGCATTCTGAAACCCAGCAGCAGCAGGTAAAGCTAATTGGCAGCGGGCTATCAATCGCGCTGGCCGGCTATGTCATCTCCGTTCTGCGCTTCGCAATTTTGCCCTATCTAACGACAGACACTGTAACAATAGTTCTGGTCAATATCATTGCTAGTTTGTTGGGAACAGTGGCGATAACGGCCGTTCCTATCACCATTGGTATGGCTATAATGCGTTACCGGCTGTGGGATGTCGATTTCTTTATCAATCGCAGTCTGGTTTATGGGGTTTTGACCGTTTCGCTAGCCGTGTTAACTGTTTTGGAACTCTTGTTATTCCAATGGCTGCTGCGGCTAATCACCGGCCAAGAGCAAGTGACAGTAGCCTTAATTATAGCTGCTATGGTATCCGGGTGGCTGTTCCGACCCACGCAACGCTGGCTGCAACGGTTTGTAGATCAGCGACTGTATGGCGTTCAAATTCCTTATGGCAAGGTGAAGAAAGAGGATAAACAAAAAGAGGGAACGGCCGTTGCCTCCCTCAACCAACAGAAATTAG
>JAWOIM010000126.1:0-3318 GCA_046484685.1 Chloroflexota bacterium
TCATGAAGAACGCACCCAGCCCAACCAGGCCCTGCTTTACCGCCTCTCCTCCGGCGACCGCAACCCGATCCACGCCGACCCGGCCATTGCGGCCATGATCGGTTTTGAACGGCCGATTCTGCACGGCCTCTGCACCTTTGGGTTTGCCGGCCGCGCCGTTTTGCAACACTATTGCGCCAAGGATCCCGGCCGCTTTCAGAGTATGCAGGTCCGCTTCGCCCGTCACGTCTTCCCCGGCGAAACCATCATCACCGAACTATGGCAGCAGGACTCCGCCACCATCCTCCTCCGCAGCAAAGTGGCCGAGCGGGATGAGGTGGTGTTGTCGAATGGCGTCGTGAAGTTAAGTGAGAAGTAAGAAGTGAGAAGTGAAAAGTAAGAAGCATTTGATTGCTGAAAGATAAAAGGGGACGCACAAATGACAAAACAAAAATGGCTGGTTGTTTTTCTTGTTCTTGCTGGCGCCCTGCTTCTTTCTTCGCTCTTGATTCAAACTGTAGGGCGTGAAATGAGCCGGTTCATCTCATATTTGTTTTTATGGACATTCTATATAGGGTTGCTTCTTGTTCACTATTCGCGACAACGGCGAATTCGGACTTGCAGAGTTTTGCTAAAAATTAATGAACCCAGCAGTTCAACTGCGAGTACTATCATATTAGCCATCATATTGACATTTGTACTCATAGGCGACATTTTTGAGGACTTGTTTCTGCTGCGCAAGATTGATTTATTGGAGGGATTAAGGGCTGTTTCGCTTATTGCCTTTGGCTGGATATGGGTTCTTATTGGCAGGCAAGAAAAAACAGTGTTTGCAGAAGAAGGTATATTTTTGGGCTTTTTCTTTACCCGTTGGCCTGACATACGATCATACCGGTGGCAAAACAATCGCCTGGATTTGCATACCAACAGCTTCTTTTCACCGCATCAAATTGAACTTGAACCTGATAAAATAACGGCCGTACGGATGCTGTTAGAGAACGCGCCGCGGCGCACCAGCAAATGAGCTGATTAGCGAATGAAAATCTTTTTTATTTTCTGCTTTTCTCTGCGCCTCTGCGTTAAATTATTTTCACAGGAGTAGATTTTATGAGTGACCCATTTACCTTTGGCGGCGAGATTGTGTGGCGGCCGACGCCGGCTCACATTGCCCGCAGCCACTTGCGAACCTTTATGGACCGGCACGGAATCGCCCGTTTTGCCGACCTGCAAGCCCGCTCGACGACAGACATTGCCTGGTTTACGGAGGCTGTTCTCGACTATCTGGATATTCAGTTTCAACGGCCGTATACCCAGGTCGTTGATCTCAGCGCCGGCATCCAGCGGCCGGTCTGGTGCGTCGACGGCCACCTGAACATTGCCTACAACTGCGTCGACAAATGGGCCGCCGACCCCGCTATGGCCACTCGGCCCGCCCTCATCTGGGAAGGAGAAGAAGAGACGGTGCGCAGCCTGACCTACGGCGAACTGGCAACCGCCGTTAACCGCTGCGCCAACGGCCTGCGCGAGTTGGGATTGGGCAAAGGAGACGGCATCGGCCTCTACCTCTCCATGACGCCCGAAATTTGTGTGGCCCTGCTGGCCATTGCCAAAATCGGGGGCGTCATTCTCCCCCTCTTCTCCGGCTACGGCGTGGGGGCCATCGAAACCCGGCTCAACGATGCCCAGGCCAAAGCGCTTATCACCGCCGACGGCTTCTTCCGGCGCGGGCGAGTGGTGGGCCTGAAAGAAACGGCCGATGCCGCCGCCGCCCACATTCCCAGTCTGGAACATATGATCGTGGTGCGACGCGTGGGCAACCCGGTTGCTATGGAAAAAGGGCGTGACCATTGGTGGCACGAGCTGATCGACCGGCAGCCGGAAACGGCCGCACTGGAACCGACCGCCGCCGAAGATTTACTGATGATCATCTACACCTCCGGCACCACCGGCCGGCCCAAAGGGACCGTGCACACCCACTGTGGTTTCCCCATCAAGGCGGCCCAGGACATGGCCTTTGGCACCGACGTCCACCGGGGCGACCGCATCTACTGGATGAGCGACATGGGCTGGATGATGGGACCCTGGCTTGTTTTTGGGGCCACCCTGCTGGGAGCCACCTTCTTTATCTACGACGGTGCCCCCGACTACCCCGGCCCCGACCGGCTCTGGTCGCTGGCCGCCCGCCATAAAATTAACGTTCTGGGCGTCTCGCCTACCCTCATTCGCGCCCTCATTCCCCATGGGGATGCGCTGGTCAAACAGCACGACCTCTCTGCGATCACCTGCTTTGCCTCTACCGGCGAGCCGTGGAACCCCGACCCCTGGCGCTGGCTGTTTGAGGTGGTGGGAGAGAGTAAACGGCCGATTATCAACTATTCCGGCGGCACCGAAATCGGGGGCGGCATTGTCATGGGCAATCCTATTTTGCCCCTCAAACCGGCCGCCTTCTCGGCGCCTTGCCCCGGCATGGCCGCCGATGTGGTTGACGAGGCGGGCAACCCCGTGCGCAACCGGGTGGGGGAACTGGTCATTCGCCAGCCCTGGATCGGCATGACGCGCAGCTTTTGGCAAGACGACGATCGCTACCTGAACACCTACTGGTCCCACTTCGACGACGTTTGGGTGCATGGGGATTGGGCCGCCATTGACGAGGACGGGATGTGGTATATACTCGGCCGTTCCGACGACACCATCAAGGTGGCCGGCAAACGGCTTGGCCCGGCCGAAATCGAATCGGTTCTGGTCAGCCATGCTGCTGTCAGCGAGGCGGCCGCCATCGGCGTGCCCGACCAGCTCAAAGGCAACGTGGTCGTCTGTTTCTGCGTCCTGACCCCCGGCCACGAGCCGTCCGACGATCTGGCCCGCGAACTGCGCCAAAAAGTGGCCGATGAGATGGGCAAGCCCTTACAGCCCAAAGAAATTCGCTTCGTCAGCGCTATCCCCCAGACGCGCAACGCCAAAGTGATGCGCCGCATTATCCGCAGCGCCTACCTGGGCCAGGACCCCGGCGATACGTCGAGTTTGGTGAACCCGGAGGCAGTGGCGGAAATTCAGAACGTAAAACGTGGCACGTGGCACGTGAAACGTGAACCGTGAAACGTGAAGCGTGATGGCTTGAAATCTCACGCATCACGTTTCACGCATCACGCATCACGCCGTTTACACAAAGGACTATATGGATCGCAATCAATTCAAAGAACGACTCACCCAATCCCCCCTCCTCATGGACGGGGCTATGGGAACCGAACTGCATAACCGGGGTATCCCCATCGACCAATCCTTTGATGCCCTCAACTACCGGCAGCCGGCAGTGGTGGCCGACATTCACCGCGCCTATAT
>JAWOIM010000182.1:0-6630 GCA_046484685.1 Chloroflexota bacterium
GAGGCGCTGGGCAATTCCACAGTCTGATGAAAACCTGTCAGGTCTGTATAGTTACAACAGGACAAAAAGGACAACTCACATGCAATCCGATAAGCTTTGGTGGCAAACAGGTATCATTTACCAGATTTACCCCCGCTCTTTCCAGGACAGCAACAATGACGGCATTGGCGACCTGAACGGCATTCGCCGGCGCCTGGACCATATACAAAATCTGGGCGTGCAGGCCGTCTGGCTGTCCCCGATCTACCCTTCCCCCATGCACGATTTTGGTTATGACGTGGCCGATTACACCGGTATTCATCCCATGTTTGGCACGATGGCCGACTTTGACACCTTGCTGGCTGAGGTTCACCAGCGTGGCTTAAAGCTAATCCTCGACCTGGTTCCCAACCATACCTCGGACGAGCACCCCTGGTTTGTGGCCAGCCGCAGCAGCCGGGACAACCCCAAGCGGGAGTGGTATATCTGGCAGGATCCGGCTCCGGATGGCGGACCGCCTAACAACTGGCTCAGCTATTTTGGTGGCCCGGCCTGGACCTTCGATGAGGCCACTGGCCAATATTATTTACACCAGTTTGTCAGCCAGCAGCCGGAACTGAACTTTCGTCACCCCGACGTATTGCCGGCGATGCTCGACGTGATGCGCTTCTGGCTGGATAAAGGCGTGGACGGGTTCCGCGTGGACGTCATCTGGTTGATGCTGAAAGATGAACGGCTGCGTGACGAGCCGCTTAACCCGAGTTGGGATGGGGTTGATCCGCACGCCCGCCTGGACCACATTTATACGCAAAGCGTGCCGGGTATCCACGAGCTGATCCGAGAAATGCGGGCTGTCATAGACGAGTATGATGAACGGCTGATGGTAGGGGAGATTTATTTGCCCTTTGAGCAGTTGGTAAGTTATTACGGCCGTAACCTCGATGAATGTCACCTCCCCTTCAACTTTTACCTCATCCTTAACAAAACGTGGCAGGCCCCGGCCATCCGCCAGATTGTAGAGGCGTACGAAGCCATGCTGCCGCCGGGAGCCTGGCCCAACTGGGTGCTGGGCAACCACGACCAGCATCGGGTGGCCAGCCGCGTGGGGACCACCCAGGCGCGGGTGGCCAACATGCTGCTGCTGACGCTGCGGGGCACACCCACAACCTATTATGGTGAAGAAATTGGCATGGAGAATGGCCACATCCCGCCGGAATTTGTGCAAGACCCGCCGGCCGTCAATCAGCCAGAGATTGCCCATATCGTGGGCCGAGACCCGGTCCGTACGCCAATGCAGTGGGATGATTCTCCCCAGGCCGGTTTTAGCCAGGCACAGCCCTGGCTGCCGGTAGCGGCCAATTATCCGACCTGCAACGTCGCCCAACAGGAGGAGGATCCCACCTCGATGCTCAACCTGTACCGGGCGCTGGCCCATTTGCGTCAGGCTGAGCCGGCTCTGCATGGAGGAGAGTATGCTACGGTGGAAACGGCCGTTTCTGACATTTTTGCCTATTTACGAACCGCCCCCAACGAGGATAGCTTCCTGATCGTGCTAAACTTCGGCAGCGCGGCCCACAGCCTGGATCTGAGCCATCTGGCCCCCCAGGCCACGATTGCCGTGGCCAGCGATATGCAGCGGCGCGGAGCGGTTAGTCTGGCAGCATTGACGGTAGCCGCCAATGAGGGAGTGGTGTTACGTGTGGCATTGCCCCCCAGCACTAAGTAACGAGGATTAAATAACCCTTCAGAGTGTCATGCCTGCCATTGCAGGCATCCACTCCTTCAAAAACATGGATTCCCGCCTTCGCGGGAATGACGAGTCCCACACTTAATTGAATTTTCGTTCCTAAACAACTACTTATTTACAATAGAACTTATTGCCTGTTTTGACAACCCTATTATGCGGGTATCATTCAAGTAACATTCTTACCAAAGCCAGAAATTTGGAGAGGGATATCTCACTATCCTCACTTTTCCAAAATGTTGTGGCCGATAATCGCTTCCACCGCATCACTGCTTTCATTGTTCACCGGGTAGAGGTTTATGCCAAAATCGCAAAATATATCGCGCTGTTTTCTATTCGTTATTTTATTAGGCTCATTGTTTACAACCGTATTGCCCCAATTGGGAATAAATACGGTTTTTGCGCTTAATGCCTCCTCGCCGCCCGCTGCGGCCGTTACCGATGTCTGGCAAAAGTTACAAACAGCCACAAGCTACCAGTTCAGCAGTGACGTAAGCCAAATAGAGATCCCCCCCCTCAGCGCCGCCAACGTGGGCATGACCACCAACCAATCCCACTTTTACGCGCTGGGTCAGGTCGCCCCCCCTCAGCAGCAGATGACGATGACCCTCTGGCTAGAAGGGGGCAGTGTGACCGATCCCAACAGTGGTGTCGGGGTCAAGGTGGCCGATGGCTACACCTATATCCGCCAGCAAGATCAGTGGGAAGCGGCCGGGGATATTACCCAATCCTTTGCCCCCAACAGCGACTTTGCCGCCTATCTGGTCGCCGCCAAAGATGTTGTATCTGAACAAACCGTCACCGAGGATGGTCAGGCCATCACCCGCTACACCTTCGCCATTGATGGCTCTCGCTTTGCCCACTACATGCGCGACCAAATGGAGCAGCAAGAGCGGGCGCGGGGCAAACCGGCCTTTATCGAAGTACCTCTCTCACGCACCTATCGGGACATGACGGGGTCGGGTGAGGTTTGGGTGGATAGTGAGGGTTGGCCCATCTATCAGCAAATGGACCTGCGCCTGCCCCAACCGAGTGAGGCACAGATTCAGGTACAGGTCTCTACGACTTTTTCTAATTTTGTGGTGGAGGAAACGGCCGTTTCCTCCACCCCCGCCCTCTCCACCATCATCAATAACCTGACCACCTGGTCCGGCTTCCTCAACGCCCTGCAAACCGCCCTCCCCACGCTGCTCGGCAGCGTGGGCTTTGGCCTCTTGATGCTCACCGTCTCCTACGCCAGCCGCTCTCGCTACATCTATGTTGGCCTGATTGGCGGCATCATCTTCCTCATGCTCTTCACCCCCATCTTCCAGGGGAACGCAGCCGCCGCCTATCAGGAAGCGGTTGTGGCCCGCCAGACCGAACAAGAAGCCCAGCAACAAGAGCAAGAACAAGTTGAAACCTTTGTCGAACATCTACGCAACGACCGCAACGCTTACAGCGGCCATATGCTGGCCCTCATCCGGGCCGATGATGGCACGGATAGTGATGGCGATGGCCTGACAGACGTACAAGAGATGATGCTGGGCAGCGATCCGTTTACCCCCAGCATTATCGGCGTTGATGTACCCTTTGCAGCCGCCACCCTCGACCCCACCGACCCCACCGACAGTGATGGTGACGGCCTGACTGACTATGAAGAGATTCTTCTCGGTACCAGTTCGGCCACCACCGACATAGATGGGGATGGTGTTTTTGATGGGGTAGACACCGACGGCGACGGCATTTCCGACTATGACGAAGTGACCACCCCCTATGAGGTGCGTGATGCGTTCGGCAATATCCGCATCCGTTATTCCGATCCGTTGGAGCCAGATACCAACGGTGATGGCCTTTCTGATGGCGCCCAATGGGGGCCAGACCTGGACAGCAACGGCAATGGTATCCCCGACCTGTTCGACATGGACAATGACGGCGACGGCGTACCGGATCGTTTTGACCTCTCGCCCAATGTCAACATCACCGAAACCTTTACGGTTGAGGATCCCTTCTCCTTCAAAGTGGACGGCATTAATCGCGGCCAATATACCTATGTTGAGTTTCAATTGCGTCCCACCAACCCCGATCAACTCTGGTATGCGTTTAATGTTTTCAACTGGCCCTACGATGACAAAGGCAACATTCAAAATGTGACCGGCAAAACCTTTGCCGACTTGCCCACCTTTGACAATGTGGCCCCCTACAACTACGGCAATATCCAAATTATCCCCATGCTGGAGATAGAATTGGCTGCCTCTGATGTGGATCTGCTGCCTGAGCAAGCGGTCTTAGATAAGTATGGCCTTTCGCTGACGGTGGGGGAAGATAAGAGCTACATTTACGCCCCGTTGCAATTGGTCAATGATCAGCGTAGTGGCCAACGGTACGCTTTTTACACCAAACTGCTCTACAACAGCGAGCTATTACCCCAATGGACATCTGATCATCAGGCCCGCCTGGCCTGGATAGTACAAGGATTGGTAGACCGCACCGAAATCGTCTGTGATCCTGATGACCCCACCGACTGCAACCAGGAATTGGTTGAGGCCGATAAGCTATCGGTATTGCATATCTATTACAGCGATTGGCAACTGACCGGTATGAATGTGCGCCAAGACTTGGGCGCAGAGTTTGCCTTTATTTACCAGGACCCCTTCTACAGCGAAACGGCCGGGAACGACCTGCCTCTTATTCAATTAGCCGGTGGCCTGGATGAAAGTTTTATGACCGGCCGGGACTGTGTCGAGCTGGTTGATGGTGTATGCGTGGGTAATGGTGAGCGGGATATAACGCTGGACACCATTGTGGAACGCTTTGATCATCAAAACAACGCGGGCGCGACCGATATTGAACGGTGGAATTTGCCCGACGTATTCCGGGTGGTCAAACAATCATACAGCCATATTGATGAGGCAGTGGTGAAGGCAGCTACTGAGGATACGCAGGCATTGGTTTTAGACCAGTTTACGCCCTACATGGGAATTACTGGGTCGCACCAGGGTACGTCGCCATTAGTCTTGTTTGCTGTAGAGGAGCGGTACCGGGCGGCCAATCTGGAGCAGATGCAGCAGGATGAGACCTATTACCGGTGGGAAAACGGCCGTTTAAGCGTAGACTTCAATGCGGGCGATGCCATACCCGAACTGCTCACTGTGGGCCTCAACGTCACCCCCTACCAATACGACGAAGCCACCGGCGACTGGACCCGCCACGAACTAGACACCTACCTCGACAGCCTGGAAGACGACTGGCGCGCCGAGCTGGCCGGCGATAACTTAACCGACGACGAACTAAACGGCTACCTCATCCTGACCCGTCTCTACATGCTGGCCCTCTACCGGGGTGCCAGCGCGGTCATCGCCTACGATGATGTAAACATTGGCAATCCCCGCTTTAGCCTGCCCGACACCAAAATTGCCGACACCATCGCCACCGCAAGCTTAGCCTCCTCCAAATGGGCGGCCACCAAACTATACAACCTGGCGGGCGCTGTCAGCAAACTCCCCATCAAAGAATTTGTGGGCGGCGTGGGAGCCAAACTCAGCTCAGCTCTCTCCGGTAGCAGCGAAAAAAAGGGGGTTGTTCAAAGCATTAAACAGCTAAAAGTAATTGGCGAATTGAAAAACCTACTTGGTAAGAAAAGCATCAATTGGTCGCGTATAGCGAGTGGCCTTACGTTAGGCTCACTGGCTATCTTAGCCATTGGTGTTGCTATTGTCGGTATTGCCCTCGTGGCGGCCTCCTACCTGCTGGCCGACTATCTAGGCTCGACCTTGACCCAGGCATTGCGAACGGTCGGTGCCATTATGATCGCCGCGGCCTACTTCTTCTTTACCGTCATCTTGCCTGTCATTACCGTCGTGCGGGCGGTAAAAGCGTTGGTCAACACAGGTATCTCAGTGGCCAGAGCCACCACTTCTGTGTTATTGTCCTCCTCCTCGCTAATTGGTAGTGCCGCTTACGTTGGGGCCATTGGCCTGGTAGTACAGCTAGGTATTCTGTACAACATCTTCATGTTTACCGTAGCCAACGGTCAGGTACAGCCCGGCACTATTTCCTTTAATATGTTCTTGGCCCAAACTATTGCCGCCGCCATTGTGGCCGTGCTTATTTTCCTCATCTCCTTGACGGTCATCGGTGCTATCTTGCTTTCTGTTCTGACGGCGATAGATATTTTTCTGAACCTGAGCTTTGGCTTTTCCATCACCGGCTATTTGACCAATATGTTGTCTAAGGCTATTTATGATTATCAAATAATGGTTAATGTGGAGTCGCCCGATCTGGTCCGATCTGGCGATCTGGTTATCCATTTGGAAGATGAAACGGCCGGGTTGACGGATGGCAATGTCCTCTATTTTACGCTGCCGATGACCACAACGGTACGCCATGATAAAAACAAGGCCGATCCGCGCACGATTCTTTACTACACGCCTGATAGTATACGCCGCCACACTTTCCGCCACTTTATTGATACGTTAACGGCCGCACAGCCCACCATCGAACAAACACCGGTTGAGTGGCATGTCTACCCATATGATAGTAAATACGGCCGTTCTCTCTACGAAGGCCAATTAGTTCAAGAACTCGTTTCACCCCCGCAAACGCTACAGGCCGGCTTAAACAACCGCGTCACCCTACGCATCGGCACCTTCTACGACGTACCCATCCTCTCCTGCTGGACCGTGTACTGTGAGGGGGCAACGCTCACTAATCCTGAAGCGAAACGATTCACGGATAACCACTGGTTTTCCCCACGTCTTTGTTGACACCGCAAAGCCCCTCTTCTATATAGGGCTTTTGATGGTGCCGGCAATTGAGTGTCAACTTTCCCCGGATACAAACGTCATTCAAGGATGGGCAGAAGATGACGAACGGCTAGCCATTATAAGGAGAAGCCAATGTTCACCAAAAGTTTTGTTGGGACGCTC
>JAWOIM010000120.1:0-4156 GCA_046484685.1 Chloroflexota bacterium
GTGCCCCGGCCCGGCCAGTACCAGGAAATTCTCAATAGTGACGCCACTCTCTACGGCGGCAGCGGTGTGGTCAATCCCGATCCCATACAGAGTGAAGAACGGCCGTGGCACGACCAGGGCCATTCCATCGAACTGACCCTGCCGCCGTTGGGTGTTGTATATTTGAAGTTCGTAAACAAAACCACGTGAAACGTGATGCGTGAAACGTGAAAAGGCGTCACGCATCACGTTTCACGTTTCACGCCAGAATTACAGGAATAGCCTATGTCTACCAAGTTGTACCCCTTGCTGTTTGAACCAATATTAAAAGATTATATTTGGGGCGGCCGCAACCTGGAGACAATCTTGGGGCGCACGCTGCCGCCGGGCAAGATTGCCGAAAGTTGGGAAATTGCCGCCCATGAGGATGGCACGACAATGGTGGCCAACGGCCGTTTCGCCGGCACCCCCCTCACCGACTTGCAGCAGCAGTTGGGGCTGGACCTGATCGGCAGCCACAACCGGTGGGCACAGGAGCGGGACAAATTCCCGCTGCTGATTAAGCTGCTTGACGCCCACCAGCCGCTCTCGGTACAGGTCCATCCCGACGATGCCTATGCCCTGGCCCATGAGGGCAACGAATTGGGCAAAACGGAGATGTGGGTGGTGCTGCGGGCCAGTGAGGAAGCGGCCGTTATTCTGGGTGTTACCCCGGAAACTACCCGAGACGCCTTTCGCCGGGCTATTGAGGACGGTAAGCTGGAACCCTATTTGCACCATATCCCGGTCAAGGCGGGCGATGTGGTCTGCGTCCCGGCCGGATCGCTGCACGCCATTTTGGGTGGGCTGCTCATTGCCGAAATTCAGCAAAATTCGAACACCACCTACCGCGTTTACGACTGGAACCGGCAGCAGGCCGACGGCAGCTCACGCCCGCTGCACGTGGATAAGGCCATGGACGTCATCAACTTTGACCAGGTGGCGCCTGGCCTGTGCCAACCGGAACTAATCAGCGACGGGGATGGCGTGCGCCGCTACCGGCTCTGCCACAATCGCTACTTTACCACGGAACGAGTAGAAATCAGTGCAGGCGGCGAGTTTGTGGGGGAATGTAACGGCCGTTCGCTGGAAATCTGGGGCGTGCTGGACGGGCAGGCAATGATCAATGATCTGACCTTAACGGCCGTGCGCTTTACCCTACTGCCGGCGGCACTGGGACCGTATAGGATAAAAGGAAAAACGGCCGCTACATTGCTGAGAACTTACGTGGCTTAATCTATTTGGCAACAACGGCCGTTTATGTTACTATTGCTATCGCTCTCACGCCTCGAGTAATTTAAACAACAGGCTTGAATTTTTACGGAGGTATTACCATTGGCTAATTTACAATCCGCCAAAAAGCGCATGCGTCAAACAGAAAAACGGACGCTGCACAATCGCCGCTACAAAGCGGCCGCTCGCACCCAGATCAAGCAGGTCCGCAATCTTATTGCAGCCGGTGATTTGGAAGCTGCCGAAGAAGCAATTCAACAGGCGTCCAGCACCCTGGACAAAGCCGCCCGCCGGCGCGTGATTCACCCCAACAATGCGGCTCGCCGCAAGGGTCGTCTGATGGCTCAGTTAGCGGCAGCACGGGCTGAGCAGTAGTCGGTATTCAGTAATCCGTATGCGGTAAACGGCCGTGTATTGACAACCAAAAACACAAAAGCCACCTGGTAAATCGGGTGGCTTTTTTGCGTTGGTGATTTTCAGGCCAACTCTATATGACAATCGTCACTGGCAACATATGACAACCTTTGTTGCATTCCGGCCACAATCAGGAGTACAGTGTCCACATAGGCACTATAACCTATTTGGGAGCTAATAACAGGGCAGACTGAGAAAATCTGTTGCTGTTCATTGTTCTGACCATCGCCTCCTTCGTCTTGCCAGTCCCAACCCTGCATTTAGCAAACAAAATATCCACTTTTGGCTTAAGTCACTCATTGCCATAGCAATAGTGACATGACGCCGTTCTGAATAAGGGAGGCAAAATGAAAACGAAAGTAGGTTTATGTATCATGACCTTTGCTTTTTGTCTGATTGTTTCACCGATCAAGGCAGAAGCAACATTTGGCCCCTGGCTGCTTGAAGATTTACTGATTAGTACCACCATTGCCTCAGGGGATCCGGCAGCAGTGGCCTTTGATGGCCTCAATTATCTGGTAGTCTGGTCACAATTGACAGACTATCAGGAAGAGACGTTTCTGTTAGATGTATACGGCCGTTTGGTCAACAAAGCTGGGGAACCAATCACCGATCCCTTCCCCATTGTGGCCAAGCCGGCCAACCAGTCCCAACCAGATGTAGCCTTTAACGGCACCTATTACCTGGTTGTCTGGAAAGATAATCATGGCAGTCACTCCTGGGACACCATAAACGGCCGTGCCGTGGCTATTGACGGCACTACTTTGGGCAGTGAACAGGTCATTTCTACAGCATCACACAACAGCCGTAGCTACCCGGCGGTGGCTTCTGACGGCACCGATTTCATGGTGGTCTGGCAAGACAACAACAATTACCATACCACTTTTGGTGACATACTCGGTCGCCAGGTACACATTAATGAGACCGGACAGGCCATTCCCGGTGACCTATTCTGGTTCAACATGCGTCCCGGCGAACAGTTCTTTCCGGCGATTGGATTTGGTGGCGGTCGCTATCTGGTAACCTGGTCTGAAGAAGAGGTCCCTTCAACTCAGGCATATGACGTACTGGCCATGCTGGTGAATCCCTTGACGCTGGCAGTGGAAACAATCATTCCGGTCAGCACGGCCCCAAGTTGGCAAGGCAGTCGGCCGGCCGGTATTGCTTACGGCACGGGCTTGTTCCTGGTGGTCTTTGATGATCATCGCCATGGAGGCTATTATACGGCCGTTTACGGGGCACGCATTACCAAAAACGGTCTGTTACTGGATGGTCCTCCTGAAAGCGGGGGTATTCCCATTTCCACCAATGCCGGCCCCGGTGGACCTCATGCCCCACAAGCGGCCTATGCCAACGGAGAATGGCTGGTGGCCTGGGCCGGTCCGGCCATACGTGGGGCACGGATTACGACCAAAGGGACAGTATTGGATGTCAACGGCATAGCCTTGTCACCAACGGCCGTTTCCCAATTTGCACCGGCCCTGGCTGCGGGTGGAGACGGTTACCTGGTAACCTGGCAGCATAATCCCTCCTTTACCAAATATGCCCAAGCGGTAGGCTACAGCCAGTCGGGCAATATCCTGATGGTCAATTCCACCGCCGATCCGGGAGATGGCGTTTGTACCCCCACCGACTGCACCCTCCGTGAAGCAATCATCGCCGCCAACAACATGTTCGGGCCGGTCACCATCTATCTGCCAGCCGGGAACATCACCCTGGCTGTGCCCGGTAGAGGCGAAGATGGTGCGCTCTGGGGAGACCTGGACATCACCAATGAGCTAATCATTATTGGCAAAGGCCAAATGGCAACCATCATAGATGGCGGCCAGTTTGACCGGATTATTCACGTCCTGCCTGGGGCAAATGTTATCCTGGCCCAAATGACTATACGCAACGGATTAGCCGGGGATGGCGGCGGTATTCTCAACGAAGGCACGCTTACTCTGAAACAATGTACCGTCAGTGGCAATCAGGTAAGTTACAACCTGCCCGAAGGGTCCGGCAACAATTCCGGTGGTGGTATTCTAAACCTGGGTACGCTCCAGATCGTAAACAGCACCATCACCAATAACAGTACCGACCGCTTAATGGGAGATGGACCCGGTGGTGGTATTCAGAACAAAGGCACACTTATCGTCAACAAAACCATCTTTAGCCATAATTGGGCAGCCGGCGGAGCGGGCATCTACAACGACGGCGGTGTGGTGTCCGTTAAATCCGGCACCTTTAACAACAATGGTGTTCGTTTCTTTGGTGGCGCTCTGCTAAACAGGTCTCCCGGCATCTTCACGGTGGATAGGAGTATTATCCAGAACAATATCGAAAGCGTCTACAATGCCGGCTCTATGAATATAACCAACAGCACCATCAGGGACAATGAAGGGTATCGGGTTGTCGGCGGCATCTTCAACGACAACGGCACGCTGTATATCAGCGGCAGTACACTGGCCTACAACACAGGCCTCCGCAACGTCGCCGGGCGGGAGCTGCC